>JBMFPK010000124.1:0-7319 GCA_049969155.1 Chloroflexia bacterium
GAGAAGACCGGCGGCTGCTCGGAGTCCAGGTGGACCGCGTGCGGCTGGAAGCCGGCTGCTCCTGGGGGCCCGTCCGTCCGGGCTGGCGCTCGTTGTTCCTCTGGGCAGGGGTCGTGGGCCTCATCGGCGGGTCTCTGGAGCGCAGGCGGCCGCGCCTCGCGGGGTGGATCACCGGCGCGCTGGTAGTCGGGATCGTGTTGGGCCTGGCGTTCCTACGTCCCTGGTTGACCGCCTTTGCGGGATGGTCTCTGATCGCCGCCGGGGCGATTTTCGTCGCCGCTCATGGGTCCTGGCTTTTCGGCTACCTGCGCCGTCTCGCCCGCCGTGCCCGTCCGTTCGCCTTTCTGGCAACCTTGGCCTGCGCGCTGCTCCTTCTCCTGCTCGGCTATGTGCGGTGGGCCGTGCGCGCGGTTCCCTATATGGCGCCACGCCCCGATGCGATCGCCGCGGTCGTCTTCTTCGCGCTCGCCGTGGTGTACGCCGCCTGGATGCTCGAGGCTCCCCTGCGGCGCTGGGCGAGCGGCCTCGAGCGCGCCCTGCGACACCCCTGGCCAGCCGGCGTGTTCCTCTTCTTCCTCCTCGCCGGGGTCACCGTCTATGAGGCGCAATTCGTGCGGCAGATGCGTTTTATCGGCCATGCGGACTATGCCGACAACGCCGTCGTCGCCCGCAACCTGCTCGTAGGGCGGGGGTTTGCCGTCGATTACGTGACCCAGTTCTACCGCTTCTACCCGGGCCTCTCCCATCCCCAGGAGACCTGGCCGCTCTTGCAGCCGGTGCTCATCGCGCCGTTCTTCCGCCTCCTGGGCGACTCTCCTGCGGCAGCCAAGGTGCCCAACCTTCTGCTGCAGGTGGGTCTGGCGCTGGCCCTCTACGCGCTGGCTTCCCGCTGGATGGACCGCCGCGTGGGATTGGTCGCCGTACTCCTGACGCTGCTGAACCCGTTCATCTTCCGGCTGATCATCTTTCCCACAAGCGATCTGGCGTTCACCCTCTTCGCACTGCTGACGCTGGGCCAGTTCTTTCGGGCGAGCGAGCGCGAAAGGGAGCAGAGGCGGTATGTCAGCTCGTACATCTGGGCGGGTGTCTGGGCCGGCCTGATGATGCTCGCCAAGCCGAACGGGGCTCTGTTTGTGAGCATCTGCCTGGTATGGGACCTTTACCACCGGCTGCGCGAAGGCCGTCGGCGCGCGCTTCCACGCGCCTGGCTGGCGTTCGGTGTTCCCGCTGCGCTGCTGTTTACCCCGTGGGTTGTCCGCAACCTGGTGCTGTTCGGCCAGCCGGTCTTTTCCACCGAGCGTTTCGATGCCTGGATCCTCAAGTACCGCGATTGGGAGGAGATCTACCGCATCTACTGCCTGGATCCGACGCGCTGTGACCTTCCCGATCGTTCCTGGCTGCTTCGCCACGGCTTCGACCGCGTGCTGCAGGCCATAGGCACCGAATTCCGCCGCTGGTGGAACTACTTCTCGCGCGATGGGGGCTCGCTCCTGCGGTTGCTCGGTTCGGCGCTGGCCCTCTGGGGGGGGCTGACCTTGGGAAGGGAAGCCACCGGGGAAAAAGAGCGCGCACCGATGCGCCTGTACGGACTGGTGGTGGCCGTGCTGGTCGGTTTCTCCCTGTTCATCTGCACCTACTGGCACGTGGAGGAACGCTACTTTGTCCCGTTCATACCCTGGCTTGCGTTGCTCGTTTCGCGGGCCCTATGGTGGTTCCACGATGTACTGGCCTACCGGCGCGCTGAAACGGGGCACCTGACCCCGAGCCCCGTGGGATGGTTGGGTCTGGTGCTGGTCGTGCTGGCCTGTGCCCACCTGGTGCAGCCCTTCTTCGGGGAGATCGCGGAAAAGCGGCTCATGGACCAGGAGAAGCAGGAAGAGCTGCGCGCTTATGCGTGGCTCGTCGAGCACACCTCCCCGGACGACGTGGTGATGACGCGCGTTCCCTGGCAGCTGACCTACTACACGCACCGCCGCTCGGTGATGATCCCCCAGGGGACGCTGGAGGATGCGCTGGATGTCGCGCGGCGCTACGGGGTGACGGTGCTCTTCTGGGAGGGAAACGCCCGGAGCCTGCGGCCGGCCCTTCGGGAGGCGCTCGGGTCGGGGCGGTGGTCACTCCTGTACGATGCCGGCGGGATCCAGATCTACCGCTTCCCGGACGAAGGTTGAGATGAAGGTCTGCATGCTGACCTCGTCCTATCCGAAATACGCGGGGGAAGTAACCGCCCCGTTCATCGAAGAGATCGCGGCCGGTATCACCGCGCTGGGCCACGAAGTGCACGTGGTGTTGCCGCGCCATCGGGATCTGCGGCGCCCTCCGGTCGATCGGGGTGTCCATCTCCATCCGTACCCCTACGCCCCGGTACGGATGCTGAACGTCTGGGGGTATGCGGAATCGCTCGTCGCGGACGTCGAGCTACGTGGTCGGGTGTACCTGGCGGCTCCTTTCGGGCTGTTTGGCGGCCTGTGGGCTCTCCTCCGGGTCGCGCGGCAGGTGCACCCGGACCTCCTGCACGTGCACTGGGTCCTACCCAACGGGCCCGTCGGCGCCCTGGCCGCGGCCCGGCTTGGGGTCCCGCTCGTCCTGAGCCTGCACGGCTCCGACATCTACCTGCCCGAGCGCCACCGCTGGCTGCGGCCGATCGCCGGCTGGACCTTTCGCCGCGCGTCGGCCATCTCCGCCTGCAGCGGGGATCTAGCCCAGCGAGCCGTCGCGCTCGGGGCCGATCCCCGGAAGCTGCGCGTCATCCCCTACGGAGCCGATCGGGAGACGTTTCGCCCGGCCTTTCCGGAGGAGCGAGAGCGCGTGCGTGCGGAGCTCGGGGTGGCGCCGAGGGAAGCGCTGCTCCTGGCGGTCGGCCGGCTGGTGCGCAAGAAAGGTTTCGATGTGCTGCTCCGGGCCATGCCCCGGGTGCTGGCCGAGGCCGGTCCTGTCCGGCTCGCGCTCCTCGGCCAGGGTGACCTGCGGGAAGAGCTGCAGCGTCTGGCGCGGGAACTGGGAGTCGAGGAAAGGGTCTGGATGCCCGGAGCCGTGGAGCGGGACAGGCTACCCGCCCTCTTCCGGAGCTGCGACCTCCTGGTTGTCCCCTCGATGCACGACGAAAAGGGCAATGTAGACGGCCTTCCGAACGTGCTCTTGGAGGGGATGGCTTCGGGGGTGCCCATCGTGGCCAGCCGCGTTGCCGGCATCCCGCAGGTGATCGCGGACGGGGAAACCGGCTTACTGGTCCCGGAAAAGGACCCGGAAGCGCTCGCGGCAGCGATCGTACGCCTGCTGCGCGCCCCCGAGCTGCGGGCACACCTGGGGCAGCGCGCCCGACGACGTGTAGAGGAAGAGCTGAACTGGCCCAGCGTGGCGCGGCAGTTCGTGCAGCTGTATACCGATGCGCTCGCAGCCGGGGAGGCGCACGCTCGGGCGGGTTGAAAAAGGCCGATTCGGCATGTTGGAAGGAGGAAGCGATGGAAGAGCTTCTGGAGCGGATCGAGCGGTTCGAGGCCTGTGTGGGGATCGTGGGGCTCGGGTATGTGGGCTTGCCGCTTGCGGTGACCGTGGGGCAAGCGGGTTTTCGCGTTGTCGGAATCGACCTGTCGCCGCGGGTGGTCGATACGGTCAACGCGGGGCGCAGCCACATCGGCGATGTGCGCGACGAGGACATTTCGGCACTCAGAGCGGCCGGCCGGTTGCGCGCGACGACCGACTATGCCGCGGTGGCCGGATGCGACGTCGTCATCATCTGTGTCCCCACCCCGCTCGACAGGAACCGCCAGCCCGACATCTCCTACATCCTGGCCGCCGGCAAAGGGATCGCGGCCCATATGCGCCCGGGACAGCTCGTCTCGCTGGAGAGCACCACCTACCCCGGCACGACGGAGGAGGACCTCCTCCCGGTGCTGGAAAAGAGCGGTCTGAAGGTCGGGAGAGACTTTTTCCTTTGCTTTTCCCCGGAGCGGGTAGACCCGGGGAGCAAGCGCTGGAACACGCGCAACACGCCCAAGGTCGTGGGGGGCCTCACGCCGGCCTGCCGAGAGGTGGCGGTCGCCTTCTACAGCCGCGTGGTGGAAACCGTGGTCCCCGTCTCGTCGCCCCGGGTCGCCGAGATGACCAAGATCTTCGAGAACACCTTCCGAGTGGTCAACATGGCCGTGGTGAACGAGATGGCCATGCTGTGCGACCGCATGGGGTTGAACATCTGGGAGGTTATCGAGGCCGCTTCGACCAAACCCTTCGGCTTTATGCCCTTCTACCCCGGGCCGGGGGTGGGAGGCCATTGCATCCCGATCGACCCCTTCTACCTGACCTGGAAGGCCCGCGAGTACGATTTCCACACCCGCTTCATCGAACTGGCCGGAGAGATCAACCTCGCCATGCCCTATTTTGTGCGGGAAAAGGTGATCCGCGCGCTGAACGAGCGCGGCAAGGCGCTGAAGGGCGCACGCATCCTCGTGCTGGGTCTGGCCTATAAGGCGGACGTCGCCGACTGGCGGGAGTCCCCGGCTTTCGACGTGATCCGGCTCCTCGAGGAGTACGGGGCTACCGTCCATCCCCATGACCCGTTGCTGCCCGAGGTCCACGATCCGCATGAAGGGATCGATATCCGCTCGGTGGAGCTGACCGACGAACTGATCGCCGCGTGCGACTGCGTCGTAATCGTCACGCACCACTCGGCCTACGACTACCAGCATATCGTCGACCTGGCGCAGATGGTGGTGGACACGCGCAACGCCACCCGCGGCGTGACGCGCGGCAGGGAAAAGATCTTCGTCCTCTGACGGGGTCGACGCCGGTCGCGCCGGAGGGGCTGAGCTGTGCGGCGATGCGCGAGGTGGTGCAGCCTATGGCTGACAGCGCTCCTTCTGGCCGCCTGTACCACGACGCCGGCCATCCCCACGCCTGGACCGTCCCCTTGCCCTGCGGCTTTCGCTGCCCGTCCCACGCTGCCCGCTACGGCCACGCCGCGGGCGACGCCGCCCCCCACCGCCACGCCGCTTCCCACCGCCACGCCCGCACCCCTTCCGGTCGAGCACGTCCTCCTCATCAGCGTGGACGGCCTCACCCCGGCCGCCCTGGAGGAGGTGGAGGTACCGTCCATCGCGCGGCTGCGCTCTGCGGGGGTATTCGCCTGGCACGCCCAGACGGTCTTGCCGAGCGTGACCCTGCCGGCCCACGCGGCCATGTTGACGGGGCTTCCCCCCGAGATCACGGGCATCGATTGGAACAGCTGGTCGGAGGGCGAACCCTACATCGGCTTTCCCACCGTGCTCGCCCTGGCCCACGAGCAGGGGCTTCGCGTGGCAGCGGTGCTGGGGAAAGCCAAGCTGCAAGCGCTCTTTCCCCCAGGGAGCGTGGACGCAGTAGAAGTGGCCTGGGGCGATCGAGCTGTGGCCGAACGCTCCGCACGAAGGATCGAGGAATTGCGACCCGCGCTGCTCTTCGTGCATCTGTCCGGAGTCGATGCGGCCGGACACACCTACGGCTGGATGTCCGAAGAGTACCTGGAAGCCGTCAGGGAAGCAGACCAGGCCATAGGGGTGCTGCTGGAAGCGCTCGAGAAGGCGGGGATAGCCGCGCGCACGGCGGTCCTCCTGGTCTCCGACCACGGCGGCCATGGCCGGGTGCACGGCAGCAGCCTTCCGGAGGATACGACGATCGTTTGGATGCTCTCGGGACCGGGAATCGCGCGGGGAAAGGAGATCCCAGGGGTGTGGATCTACGACACGGCTCCCACTGTGCTCTATCTGCTGGGCCTGCCCGTCCCGGACAACTGGCAAGGACGGGTGATCCGGGAAGCATTCGGAGAGGAACCCGGCTGCCTCCTGAAGCTACCCCTTGGCGATCTCTCGCCAGAAGCTCTTCCCCACAGGCCATGGACCCAGGGCGAATAGCTCAGCGAGGGTGGCCGCGATATCGGCGAAGGTACTCCGGGTTCCGAGATCCACCCCTGGGCGGACGGCTTCCCCGCAGACAAGGAGCGGCACGTACTCGCGCGAGTGGTCTGTGGAGGGGGTGGTGGGGTCGCAGCCGTGATCTGCGGTGAGGATGAGGAGGTCTTCCGGGCGGAGCGCGGCGAGCAGTTCGGGCAGGCGGGCGTCGAACGCCTCCAGACCCTGGGCGTAGGCGGCAGGGTCGTTGCGGTGTCCCCAGCGCATATCCAAGTCCACGAGGTTCGTGAAGATCAGCCCGGTCGGTTGCTCGGCCATGAAGCGGAGCGTCACGTCCACGCCGTGCATGTTATCGCGCGTATGCTCCGCGTGGGTGATGCCGCGGCCGGCAAAGATATCCTCGATCTTCCCCACTGCCCCCACCGGGTAGCCGGCAGCGCAGAGGCGATCGAGAACGGTTTCCCCGGGCGGGGGGAGCGACCAATCGCGCCGGTTGGCCGTGCGGACGAAGCGCCCGGGCTCCCCCACGAAAGGGCGAGCGATCACGCGGCCCACGGCGTGCTCCCCCTGGAGGAGGGCGCGGGCGATCTCGCAGATGCGGTAGAGCTCTTCCAGGGGAATGACCTCCTCGTGGGCAGCGACCTGGAAGACGCTATCGGCCGAGGTATAGAGGATCGGCCGGCCGGTGCGCATATGTTCGACCCCGAGCTCCTCGATGATCGCCGTACCGGAGGCCGGACGGTTGCCGAGCACCTTCCGTCCGATGCGGCGCTCGAACTCGGCGACCAGCTCCTCCGGAAAGCCCGAGGGGTAGGTCGGAAGCGGCCGTGAGGAGATGAGCCCGGCGATCTCCCAGTGGCCGACAGTGGTATCCTTGCCACGGCTGGCCTCGGCCATGCGCCCGAAGGCCCCGAGCGGACAAGGCGCCGGAGCCACTCCGAGGAACTCCCCCAGGCGGCCCAATCCGAGCTTTTCCAGGTGGGGCAGCCGGAGCCCGCCCACGGCGCGCGCAGTATTGCCAAGGGTATTGCTGCCGGCGTCGCCGTACTCGTGGGCATCGGGGAGTTCCCCGATGCCCACACTGTCCAGCACGATCAGGATCACCCTGCGGTTCTCCACAGGCCGCTCCTTCCCCCTACAGGAGCTCCAGGTAGCGCTCGACCTCCCAGTCGGTCACAGCGATGCGGTATGCGTCCCACTCCTGGCGCTTCGCGTAGAGGTAATAGTTAAAGGTGTGCTCACCGAGGGCGTGGCGCATCAGGTCGCTCTTGCGCATCTCCTCTAGCGCTTCGCCCAGCGAGCCGGGGAGGGTGCCGATGGAGAGTTCCGCCAGCCGGGCATCGTCGAACCCGTACACGTTTTCGTCGACCGGATCCGGAGGCTCGAGGTTGCTCTCGATGCTGTCCAGACCGGCGTGGAGCATCACGGCGAAGGCCA
>JBMFPK010000125.1:0-7157 GCA_049969155.1 Chloroflexia bacterium
ATGGCATGCGCCGCGACATCCACGTCTGGTTCCGCGGGGAATGGCGCAATGTGCTCGAGGTGGCTGAGAGCTTGCCCTTGCTGGGGCCGGCCACGTGGAAAGAGGGCTCCAAGCGGCGCATCTCCGGCCAGCTCACCGCCTTCCGCGCTTTCTTGGAAGAGGAGGGGGACGGTGTGCCCGTCTGGTTTGTGGTCTTCTGGATGGCGCTGGTCTACCTGATTCTGCTCCTGTTGTTGCACCCCGATCCGCCGGGAGGGCAGGAGCTTCTGGCCTGGGTTCGGCAGCTTCTGGCGCGGGTGTCGGTGTGGAAGCATGTTCTGACCGTCGGCAAGCTGCACGAGGCGATCTCCTCAGCCTTTCAGGAGGATCGCCGTGCCTGGTTCGTCACTCTTGGATCGTTTGTTGGAAATGAGTTCATGCGCGCTTGACAAGCGCGCATGAACTCGCTATATTTAAGTGCTAGAGTTCGTCAGGGTACCATCGCACGCAAGGAGACCCTTCGTGGAAGCTTTCCCCTTTGAGTTCCTCCACGCGGAACACCGCCGCATCCTGCAGGAAGCCGAGAAACAGGGCGTGGTGCTGCGCCTCCTGGGAGCACTGGCGTTCGAGCTGCGGTGTCCCCGCCACGTGCACTTGCGCAGTGCTCTGGGGCGGCAACTTTCCGACCTCGACTATGTGGCTCTCTCGAAGCAATGGGAACAGGTGGTGGACCTGCTGAGCTCGCTCGGTTACGCCTTCGATGAACGCCGGGCGTTGCTGCACGGGCACGACCGCGTCATCTTCTTTCACCCCGAGGGGCTGCGCGTGGATGTGTTCTTCGACCGACTCGATATGTGCCACGTGGTCGACCTCCGGGACCGCCTGACCATTCACCCCGAGACGATCTCACTGGCCGATCTCCTGCTGGAAAAGCTGCAGATCGTGCGGATCACGGAAAAAGACATCGTGGACATCGTGGTGCTTTTCCTCGAGTATCCGGTGACGTCTGGGGAAGAGGGCATCAGCGGCGTCTACGTCGGTCAGCGCCTGAGTGGCAATTGGGGGTTCTATTACACGGCGACGGAAAACCTCAAGAAGATACGCGACACCTTCCTGGGTGCGTTTCCGTCGCTGGGGGACGCGGAACGCGCGACGGTACGCGGACGGATCGACGAAATGTTGGGGTATATCGAGCGGTGTCCAAAGACGCTCGGATGGAAGCTCCGCGCACGGATCGGGCCGGCCGTGCGGTGGTACAAAGAAGTTGGCGAACTGACGCGTTAGTCGCGGGAGGTAGGGATCATGCTTCGCTTGAGCAAGGAGCACCGGACCTACACTTTCGCCCCCGATAACCCGCCTGCGCTGCGGGTTCCGCCGGGGGCGACCCTCGTGTTCGAGACGCTGGATGCGCTGGACGGCCAGATCCACAGCGATGCGGACCCGGCGACGAATGTGGACCTGGGGCACGTGAACGCCGCTACGGGCCCCGTGTACGTTGAGGGGGCACATCCGGGCGACACGCTGGTAGCAGAGATCCTGGACATCCGGGTAGCGGACTGGGGTGCCGCGCTCATCATTCCTGGGTTCGGCTTCCTGCAGGACACCATTTCGGGGCCCTATACGAAGGTTTTTCAGGTGTCCTCCGACGGCTCCATCGCCTACGGTGCCCGCATGCGCCTGCCCCTGAAGCCGATGGTGGGGACAATCGGCGTCGCTCCCATCGAGCCCATCACAACGCTCAGTTCGGGGCCTCACGGCGGCAATCTCGATACGACCGACATCCGCGCAGGTTGCAAAGTCTACCTCCCGGTGTTCGTGGAAGGCGCGCTGTTCGGCGTCGGGGACGTCCACGCGACCATGGGGGACGGCGAGGTATGCGGGACCGGGATCGAGGCCCCGGCGGAGGTGACGATCCGACTGGACGTGCGGAAAGATTTCCCGATCGAGCGTCCACGCTTGGAAAACGAGCGGGAAATGATGACCTTAGCCTCGGCAGAGACGCTGGACGCCGCCATTCGAATGGCCTTGCTCGACATGATCGATTGGCTGCGGCAGCAGTATGGGCTCGGCCAGGAAGAGGCGTATGTGCTGATCAGCCTCGTTGGAGATGTGCGGATCGGGCAGATCGTGGACCCTGCGGTGACCGTACGGGTCGCCGTTCCGAAGGAGGTGTTTGTCGCCCGTTGAACAAGCCCAGCTCGACGGGCGAAGCGAAAGGAGGTGGTCACCAGAAGCGGACAATGTCGGGAGCCGGGGCTCTTGGTGGTGAAGCTCCTTTCCAGAGGAGAGATTTCCCATGGAAGCGACAAAAGGTGTCTTCCGGCGGACCGCCTCCGGCCTCACACGGGAGATGTCGGCGGTCGACCACTGGATCTACAACGTCTTCACCCTGCTTGTCCTCACCGGTGCCGCCTTCTACTACGTCTGGGCCCCAGGACAGTTCCCGGCCATCAACCCCGTGCTGGGGCTCATCGTGGCCGCGCTGATCATCGTTCCCATCTACATCGCCTACTCCATGCTGGCCTCCGCGATGCCACGCAGCGGAGGCGACTACGTCTTCCAGAGCCGGATCCTCCATCCTTCCATTGCCTTCATGGGGCTGTTTGCTCAGTCCATCTGGCTGTGGTACTGGCTGGAGCTGAGCGGCTTCTGGATCGCTGCCATGGTGCTGTCGCCGCTCTTCGCAGGCCTGGGAGTCTACACGGGAAGCCAGGCGCTGCTGAACCTGGGCACTTGGTTCTCAGGCGGCACAGGGATCCTGATCACGGCCCTCGTCACCAACGTCATCATCGCGCTCGCTTTCCTGCCCGGGCTGCGCACCTACCTCAGGATCCAGTGGTTCCTTTTCGCCGGCGTGGTCATCAGTATCATCGTGATGACCGTGGTCCTCCTGACGACCTCCCACGAGACGTTCGTGAACAATTTCAACGCGTTCATGGCCCACTTCGACCCGAGCCACCCGAACTATTACCAGTACGTGATCGATACGGCCTACGCCAACGGCTTCGACCCGACCGCAGGAGGTGGCCTCTATGGCCTCATTGGGGTGATCGCCATCGCCTGGTTCAACCTGATCTGGGCTGTGTGGTCGATGCCCAATCTCGGGGAGATCAAACACGCCCACAGCTTCGGCATGTTGAACCGGGTCATGCAAGGCTCGCTTGCCTTCGGCACGCTGGTCATGGCTCTGACGATGGGCCTGCTCTTCCGCGTCTGCGGGAAGGAATTCGTGCTCACGCTGGGCTTCAACTGGTTCAACGGGACGATCGACTTTCCGGTACAGCCCTACACGAGCATCCTGATCCCTGTCATGGGAGGAGGCGCACTGATCGTCGTCCTCACCTTGTTGGGGTTCTTCACACAGGCCATCCAGCAGAGCTTCAACTGCTTCATCGGCGGCACAAGGCTGCTCGTGGCGATGAGCCTCGACCGGGTCCTGCCGGATTCGCTGGGACGCATCAGCCGGCGCTTCCGGGGGTCCCCGGTGAACGCGATCCTCTTCCTGCTCATCGGGGCCGAGGTGCTCGCGATCCTGCTTTGGTTCGTGCCGAAACTCGAGAACTATGCCCTGTCGACCTCGCTTGCCGCGACGATCTACCAGTCGCTGACGTGCCTGGCTGCGGCCGTCTTCCCCTGGCGGGCGAAGGCGATCTTCGAGGCTTCCCCCATTTCCAGGTACCGGGTGGGGAAGGTGCCGCTCGTGACCCTGTGTGGTGCGTGGGGATTTCTGGTGGGGCTGGTGCTGATCGTATTCTACCTGATCGAGCCGAACCTGGGCCTGGCTTCGACCACGGGCCTCATCGGCATGATCGGCGTCTTTGTCTTCTGCTTCGTCTGGTTCTGGGTCGCCCGGGCCCTGAACCTGCGGAAAGGGATCAACATCGACCTGAACTTCCGGCAGATCCCACCCGAATGAACAGGAGTGGAGGGACGCGCATCCGCCGGCTGTCCGGCCGGCGGATGCGCTCCTCCTGTTGGAGTCTCCCGTGATGCGTTGGTTCAAGAAAGGACAGCCCGCAAAGAAGCGCTTCACGCGCATCTTCTTCGTCACGGACATCCACGGCTCGGAAACCTGCTTCTTGAAGTTCCTCAACGCCGCCACCTTTTACGAGGCAGACATACTGATCCTCGGGGGCGACATCACCGGCAAGCAGATCGTCACCGTGGAGCAGCGAGGCGACACGTACCGCTGTTGGCTCTTCGGACAGGAAAGGCAGGTACAAGGCACGGCCGAGCTGCAAAGGCTCCTGGACCATATCCGCATGAACGGCTTCTACCCCTATGTGACCACGCCGGACGAACTGCGCGAACTCGAGGCCAATCCTGCAAAGGTGGAATCGCTTTTCGCCCGGCTGATGACGGAAACGGTCGAGCGGTGGGTTCGGCTGGCCGAGGAGCGGCTGCGGGACCTGCCGGTCAAGTGCTTCATCTCGCCCGGAAACGACGATCAGTTCGTGCTCGATCCGATCCTCCACGGATCGGATGTCGTCCGGTGCCCGGAGGGAGAGGTGGTGGATCTGGATGGCGAGCACACGATGATCAGCTGCGGGTACGCGAACGTCACCCCCTGGCACTGCCCTCGGGACGTGGAGGAGGAAGAGTTGCGGGCGAGGATCGAGGCGATGTTGGCCCGCGTCCCCGAACCTGCCCGCTGCGTGTTCAACCTCCACGCGCCTCCCTACGACAGCACGCTTGACCTGGCGCCGCAGCTGGATGCGAACCTGAAACCTGTGCTGGTGGCCGGTCAGCCGAAGATGATCCCCGTTGGCAGCGTGGCTGTGCGCGAAGCGATCGAACGGTATCAGCCGGTGGTCTCCCTTCACGGGCATATTCACGAGTGCCGGGGAGCCGTCCAGCTGGGCCGCACGACTTGCCTCAACCCAGGCAGCGAATACTCGGAAGGAATCTTGAGGGGTGTCCTCGTGCACATCGCCTCCGGCCGGCTGCTCAGCTACCAGTTCGTCTCCGGGTAGCAAAGCAAGGCCGTGCTAGGACTCCGGGCGCGCATTCCACCCGTGCCCGGCCAAGGTTCCGCCGCCCGTGGACCCATGGTTGCCCAGTCCCGCTGACGATCGCGCTCCGCTCGAGGAATGGCAATCTTTCCGCAAGGTGGCGCTTGCTCTGAGGAAGAACTCGTGGCGCGTTCCTGCTCCCGATCCAGAAGCAGGGCCTGCTGCGCGGAGAAGATGGGCCGTCA
This sequence comes from Chloroflexia bacterium, assembly GCA_049969155.1. Taxonomy (GTDB): domain Bacteria; phylum Chloroflexota; class Chloroflexia; order DTKN01; family DTKN01; genus DAOTVY01. Next base: position 5,177 of record JBMFPK010000125.1, read on the forward strand.
CCCAGGCCACTCCAGGATGACGAAGCGATGCTTCGGGCGGAGGTGCACGTCAAGGCGAGTCGATCTCGGGACCGCTCTCTGGGGAGAGTCCCGGTTCGGCGTCGGGGTTGCGCAGCCCGACGGCCTCCAGCAGCTCCGCAAGGCGTCTTCCGACTTCGGCATAGGGCTCTTGTGCCAGGTGGGGGCACGCTTCGAATTGCCGCAGGCCGAGCAGCAAACTGAAGGCAAACGCCATGCAGGTCCTTTCCCCGCATCGCTGGCAGTTCAGCCGCGGCAGCAGCTTGTAGACATCGAGCGGCCCGAGCAACCGCTGGCGTTCGAGGCGCGGCGTCAGTTCGGCCCTGCGCCGCCACAGGTCGTTGCACAGATCCTGGAACCAGCGCAGCTGCGCAATCGCGTCTGCTTCTCCGTCGACCTTGGCAAAGATGGCCAGGCGCGGGTAGAAGGTCAGCAGGCGAACACCCCGGCGGATGGTCAGCGTCTGTGCCTCGGGGTTGTACAGTACGCCCGGCAAGACGGCGTTGACATAAGGAAAAACGGGCGAGACATCGTCGCTCAGTCTTGCGATCACCCGATTCTTCGTCGCGTCCGCGATGCAGTCCAGCACGTGGGTGATCTGGAAGCCCCGCAGGAGGCGATCTGTTTGATCGCCGTGGGCAGCAACCCCATCCTCTTGTGGCACCGTGTCCTCGCTCCGTATCCGGCGTTCCCGCTGAGATGCTCGCGGGTCGGCGAAAAGGCTCCCAGTAGCCGCCCCCTGGCGCTGCGCCGCGCAGGCGCTATGGGCGCGTGAACGGGAGCCACATCCGCATATCGCCCTTTTTCTTGCTCGCCACAAATGCGCGGTAGGCCATTCGCAGGCCCCATCCGTAGTCGCGCTCCGACCCGGGCGCGATGTAGTTGTAGATGCGGGCTTGCTCGACGAGTTCCTGCTCCAGGGCGTCATCCTCTTCCCGGCCGGCCTTGTAGAGGCGCTCAAAAATCTCCTCGATCCCCACCAGACCGACCGGGCTTCCCCGGACGCGGATGTACACGAGCTTCGGCGGCGGACCGCTGCAGCAGGCGCGTTTCTGTGCGGCAGGCATACGGCATACCTCCACACTTTGCCCGGCATGTCTGTCGGCATACCGGCTATTCGGGCATCTCCTCGATTATGGCCGGAAGGTGCAGCGGCGCGCCCTTTCGGTTGGGACAAACCTTGCTCGCCGCGGCATCGTCGATCCGGCAACCGTGCGGTGATTTCGAGGTCAGGCACGGCTATCCTGGTCAATGGGTCTCAGCGATCCACTCTCGGATGCGTGCCGCGATCTGGTCCCACACCTCGCGGAAGCGCTGGAGCTTTTCCTCCTCGGTGCCTTCGAAGGCTGCCGGGTCCTCGAACGGCCACGATAGACGGACGGCTGTACCGGGGAAAATGGGACACATTTCCTCCGCCCGAGAGCAGACCGTGATGATGTAGCCGAAGTGAACTTTCCCGAGGTATTCGTCCACAGGCTTGGCGCGCTGCCCGCGCATATCCACGCCGATTTCCTCCATGACACGGAGCGTGTACGGGTGGATCTCCCGCGGCTCAAGGCCGGCGCTGTACGCTTCGAAGCGGTCGCCGGCGAGGTGGCGCAGCAGCGCCTCCGCCATCTGGCTGCGCGCGCTGTTGTGCGTGCACAGGAACAACACGCGCACCTTAGGCTGTTGCAAGGAGCTCATCGACAGTTCCTCCGTCCAGTGGACAGTCGGGGACCGCGGAGCCATAGCGCGCTTCCGGTTGCAGGTGCTCCGGGTCCAGGTGTTCCCGAAAGGATGCGTTCAACTGGGAAAGGGCTTCGGGCACGATGGAGTAGAAGATGCGCTGCGCCTGGCGGCGAGGGCGGATCAGGCCGGCTTTGGTGAGCACGCGGAGGTGATGCGAGGTGAGCGGCTGCGATATCCCCAACTCTGCGAGGATCTCGCAGACGCACATCTCCCGCTCCATCAACAGGTGCAG
>JBMFPK010000126.1:0-7149 GCA_049969155.1 Chloroflexia bacterium
GCTTCAAAGATACGGCTTGATCCGACGGGCGACCCGCCGACAGGCCTCGCCAAAGAAGGCGATATCGGCCTCTGTGTGGGCCGTGCTCACCGCCCCCAGGCCGTGGACGGTGTGGACGTCCTCCACTAGGAAAGCCAGGCGCAGCAACTCCTCGCTCAAGAAGTTGTCGCAGAGCGCGGGGTCGTGCAGCGCTTCGGGGGTATCCAGAGGCGTGTCCTCGCGGAAGGGGAATCGGATGGCCGCGACCGAGCTTCCCGGCAACGCTCCGTTGCCGTACCCCGTGCACCGTGCCAGGATCCCCTCCTCGGCAAACGCCTGCTCCGCCGTGCGCCGGGTGAGCTCTCCCAGCTCGGCCAGGCGCGGGTAGATCTCCTGTTCGTGCGCGACCAGGTATTCCATCATCGTTTTCGCGGCAAGGAGAGAAGCCGGATGCGCCGAGTAAGTGCCACCCGAGAAACGCACCCGCTGCCCCATGGAGCGGCCGGCCAGCTCCATAACGTCGGCCCGCCCAGCCACTGCGGCAACCGGCATGCCACCCCCGATGACCTTACCGAACGTGGCCAGGTCCGGCCGAATCCCGTAGAGGGCTCCCGCATCGCCGGCCCGAAAGCGAAAGCCGGAGATGATCTCGTCGAAGATAAGCAGTGCGCCGTACCGCTCCGTCAGTTCCCGAGCCAGCCGCAGGTACTCCGGCGTCGCCGGGATAAAGCCGCCGGCACCGATGAACGGCTCGACGATGAAACAGGCCAGCTGGTCACCGTATCTGCGAAAGGCCGCCTGCAGCGCATCCGGTGCGTTAAAGCCCGTCACGATCACCTGCTCCGTCACCGCGGCCGGCAGCCCCTCGCCTTCGACCCCCTGGTAGCCATGAGGGCCGTAGTGCACCCCCTTCAGGCCCCAGGGCTGCGCCCCGTGCCACCCCCCGCCGACCTTGAGCACGAGCTCCCGCCCGGTGAAAACGCGGGCGAGCATGACCGCGTACATCGTCGCCAGGCTGCCGCTGGTGGTAAAGCGCACGCGCTCCGCCCCGGTCTGTCGGCAGAGGATCGCGGCCGTTTCCACCTGCAGGCGGTCTGCCATACCGGTCTGCAGCCCAAAGCCCTCTGTGAAAGCACGAGCGAGGACCGAGGTGATCACCTCCGGGTTGTGCCCCAGGATGTTCGCAAAATGCCCCTGCCAGAAATCGAGGATGCGGTGGCCGTCTTCGTCTTGTAGCCAGGCACCCCGCGCGGAGACGATGCGCGGGGGAAACGGCTCCACCAGCCGCAACGTGTGGCTGCCACCGTCGACCATCCAGCGGTGCGCCTCGCGATGGAGCTCCGCAGAGCGGGGGGAATGCTTTGTGTACACCCCGGCCAGTTCATCCAGCAACCGACGGTAGTCACGCTGCTTCATATCGCGCTGTCTCCTTCGCTATCCGAAACGGTGGGTCAGCGGCCCCATTATACACCATCTCCCCGGAAAATGTGTTATAATGGCGCGGCACTGCCGGGGGATATCCCGCACCGAAGCGCTTCACCTCTGTCCATAGGCTGCAAAAGACCTTTGTGGAGTGTCTGGATGCTGGAGCAACTCATCCATAACGGCGTAGCCGTGCCCGAACCGCCCGAAGCTCGCGGACTCGTGCTGACCATCCGCGGCCGGCCGGTGGCGCTCACCCCGACGCAGGAGGAGATGGCCATCGCCTGGGCGAAGAAACAGGGGACACCGTACGTGGAGGACCGCACCTTCGTGCGCAATTTTCTCGCCGACTTTAGCCGGGAACTCGGGTACGACCCCCCGCTCACGTTGGACGAGATCGACTTTACTCCCGCCATCCGCATCGTGGAGGAGGAAAAGGAAGCCCGTGCCCGGATGACCCGCGAGGAGCGCAAAGCGCTTGCCGAGCGGCGGAAAGCGCAGCGTGAGGCATTGCGGGAGCGCTTTGGCTATGTCATCGTAAACGGCGAGCGGGTGGAGCTGGCGAACTATATCGTCGAGCCGAGCGGCATCTTCATGGGCCGCGGAGAGCATCCGCTGCGGGGACGCTGGAAACCAGGTCCCCGACAGAGCGACATCACGCTCAACCTCAGCCCGGACGCTCCTCGCCCTCCCGGGGAATGGGCCGCCATTGTCTGGGAACCGGATGCCCTGTGGGTGGCCCGCTGGCAGGACAAGCTCTCCGGGAAGATGAAGTACGTCTGGCTGGCCGACACGGCCCCGATCAAACAGGCCCGCGAAGCGCAAAAGTTCGAGCAGGCGCACGAACTGGAGGCCAACCTCGAAACCGTCCGAGAACAGATCGCCCGCGACTTGGATTCTCCCGACCCGAAGCGGCGCATGCTCGCCACCGTCTGCTACCTGATCGATGCCCTCTGTATGCGCGTGGGCGACGAAAAGGACCCGGACGAAGCGGATACCGTCGGAGCCACTACCCTGCGGCCCGAGCAGGTGAGGCTACATCCGGATGGCACGGCCGAATTCCGTTTCCTGGGAAAGGACTCCGTCCTTTGGCACAAGAAGATCGCCCTCCCCGAAGCCGTACGGCGCAACTTAGAGGAACGGATCGCGGAGGCACGGCCGCCGGAAAACCCGCGCAACCCCGGGAAGCGGCACCCGACGCGCGACAAGCCGCAGCTCTTCCCGGCCATCAGCAGCCGGGACGTGAACGCCTACCTTTCGAGCATCGTGCCGGGGCTGACGGCGAAGGTGTTTCGCACTCACCATGCGACCATGGCCGTCGCACGGAGCCTCGCGGCATCCGGCGTACGCGCCGAGGATCCTGATTATGTCAAATGGAAGGCCGCAAGCCTGGCGAATCTCGAGGCGGCGATCCTGTGCAACCACACGAAAAAGGCCCCCGCGAACTGGGCGTCCAGCCGCAAACGTATGCAGGAACAACAGGCCCGAGCCCAGGAACGGTGCCACCGTCTCCAGGAAACGGTACGAGAGATCGAGCAGGCCCTGGCCGACCTCCGCCGCGAGGCCCGCCAGAAGATCGCCGCTGCCCCGGCCGCACGGCGCGAACCGCTCCAGAAACGGTACGAGGCACGCCTGGAAGCGACCGCCCGCAAGCTGGCCCGCGCCCGCCAACAGCTAGAACGGGCACGCCTGGCATTGGGACGCGTGCGGGCCCAGGCTGAAATCGCAGCGAAAAAGCGCACCTGGAATCTCACCACCAGCCTGAAATCGTACATCGACCCGCGCGTGTTCACCCACTGGGGAGAACAGGTCGGCTACGACGTGCTCGAAAACTACTACCCGAAGACGCTCCGGCGGCGCTTCGCATGGGCAAAGGGATATCCTGTCCCTTCCCCGTGGCCGTCGGAAGTCCCGGCCCCGGTCGGTCCGGGTGAGTCGGTCACGGGTGAAGCTCCGGAAAAGGGCTGAGTTTCGAGAGGACAGAATGGCCCCGGCAGCGCAGGCACGACCGGAACAAAGGGTGCTTCCCTGTCCGCTGTGCGGCGAAGCGCGGGCCCTGCGACTCCTGGAACGCCCGGACCGGCTGGGGAGGGAAACCTTCTCCTACTTCCGCTGCCCACGATGCGGGCTCATCCGCCTGGAGCCCCGGCCGGCATGCGAGCTCCTCGTCCGCTACTACCCCGCAACCTATGAAGCCTACCAGGAAATCGTTGAGCCGTGGTGGCAGCAATGGGGCCGCCGACGGGGGTGGCACCGGCGCATCCACTTCCTCCAGCGGTACCTCCCTGTGCGCACTGGAAGGGTGCTCGACGTGGGCTGCGCAACGGGCGACTTCCTGGCCGAGATGCAGCGACTTGGATGGGAGACCTGGGGCCTCGAGCCCAATCCGGGCGCAGCGGACTGTGCCCGGCGGAAATTGCCCGGTAGCCGCATCCTTGACGTTTTGCTGGAGGATGCGGACTTGCCTGCGACCTTTTTCGACCTCATCACCCTCTGGGATGTACTGGAGCACGTCTCCAACCCCGTCCAGGGGCTGGCGAAAGCGGCGGGCTGGCTCCGCCCACAGGGGCTGCTCGCGGTCGGGATCCCGCACCTGGAAAGCTACGACGCACGTCTGTTCGGACACCACTGGGTCGGCTGGGATGCGCCGCGCCACCTTTTCCTGTTTCCCCGCGCGACGCTGCGGACCCTCGCGTCACAGGCCGGCCTGGAAGAGGTCGCCCACGGCTGCCTCTACGGCGACTACGGCGCCTTCCTCCTGAGCTTGGAAACCGCCCTCCAGGCCAGGGGCTGGGAGAAAGCGCTCGGTATCGCACGCCTCCGTGTCTGGCGGTACCTGCTGTGGCCCTATTTCCGGCTGTCCGAACTGTGCGACCGAGGTCCCGTGTGCACGTACCTCTTCCGCCCCTCGGCGCACCCTGCCGTAAGGGGCGGGTAAGCGCCCAGCTTTGCACAACTTTGCCCCGGTGAGCGTCGACGCGAGCGCCTCTTGGGATCCGGCCTTCCCCTGATGCCCGTCCGCCCCGCTCCTCGAGGCCGTTTATTTGCCGAATCCCTCCCTTCCGGCTATAATGACAGGGCCGGCGCATCCCGGTCCGGAGAGAGGGCGGCATGGACGAGAAGGCGCGCTCTTTGAAAACGACCGATCTGTTTCAGGACTTGAGCGAGGAAGAGCTGGCAGCACTGGAGCGTCGCATCCCGACGATCACCGTCCCAGCCGGCCAGCTCATCTATTCGCCGGAAGAACGGGCCGCAGCGCTGTTCATCCTGAAGACGGGCCGTGTCCGCCTGTACCGGATCTCGCCCGAGGGGAAATCGCTCACCTTGGCGATCGTCGAACCCGGTGCCGTCTTTGGGGAACTGGCCCTCCTGGGCGAGGGGATGCACGATTCCTTCGCCGAAGCGCTGGAGGATAGCACCATCTGGACCTTGAGCGCTCGAGATGTCCAGGAGGTATTGCTCGCCAATCCCCGAATCGCCCGGCGCCTCCTGGGGTTGATCGGGCAGCGGCTAACGGCAACCGAACGGAAGCTGGAGGACTTGGCCTTCAAACGCGTGCCGGCGCGGCTGGCCACGCTGCTCCTGGAGCTCGGGCGGGCCTCAGCGGGCCGGGAGGGGAATCCGGTCACGCTGCGCTACCGATACACGCACCAGCAGCTCGCCGAGATGATCGGTTCCTATCGCGAAACGGTGACCAAGGTCCTGAACGAGTTTCGCGATGAAGGGCTCATCCGGGTCGAGCGCGGCTACATCCAGCTCGTGGATCTAGCGGGCCTGCGGAGAAAAGCGACCCGCTCCTGAAGCGCGACCTCCGCACAGGGGGCCCGGACGTCGGGAGGATGTAGCACAATCGTCCTCCGTCCGACGGGCCGGACCAGCTATCCTCTGAGAGAATCTCTGGGATAGCGCCATCTAGACCAAGGAGGTCGGACAAGATGAGGACCCAACGACTGGAGCGTTTCGTCATCGAAGGCGGGATCCCGCTAACCGGGGAGGTCCGGCCGGCCGGAAACAAGAACGCCGCTCTGCCGGCCTTGGCGGCGGCGTTGCTCACCGATGAGCGGGTCGTGCTGCACAACGTCCCACGCATCCGCGACGTGGAGACCATGCTCGCGCTCCTGGACGAGCTGGGCGTGCACATCGAATGGCTGGGCGACCACGACCTCGCGCTGACCGCCCGGACGATCCGCAAGTGTGCCCTCGATCCGACACTGGGACGCGAGATCCGCGCTTCGATCCTGCTCGCCGGCCCGTTGCTGGCACGCTGTGGGGAAGTGGAACTGCCCCCGCCGGGAGGAGACGTCATCGGCAGGCGGCGCGTCGACACCCACTTCCTTTCCCTGCACGCCCTCGGTGCCTCGATCGAAGCGAACCACATGCGTTACGTGCTGAGAGCCCCCAAGGGGCTCTGGGGCAGCGACATCTTCCAGGACGAGGCCAGCGTGACTGCCACGGAGAACGCCATCATGGCGGCGGTCACCGCGCGCGGGCGCACCGTGCTGAACAATGCTGCTTCGGAGCCGCACGTTCAGGACCTGTGCCATATGCTGAACGCGCTCGGCGCGCGGATCGAGGGGATCGGCAGCAACCGGCTGGTCATCGAGGGCGTGGAACGGCTCCACGGCGGCGAATACACGATCGGCCCGGACAACATCGAGGTCGGCAGTTTCATCGGTCTGGCCGCGGCTACCGGAAGCGAGCTGCTGATCCGCGGGGCCGCTCCCGAACAGCACCGTATGACACGCCTTGCCTTCGGGCGTTTGGGCGTGTCCTGGGACGTCCGCGGCGAGGACATCTGGGTCCCTGGCAACCAGGATCTCGTGGTGCGGGACGAAGCCGACGGCAGCATCCCCAAGATCGACGATGGGCCATGGCCGGCCTTCCCTGCAGACCTGGTGAGCATTGCCGTGGTCGTCGCGACTCAGGCCCGTGGCACCGTCCTGATCCACGAAAAGATGTACGAGAGCCGCCTCTACTTCGTGGACAAACTGATCGCCATGGGGGCCCGCATCATCGTCTGCGATCCGCATCGGGTGGTCGTCACCGGGCCGGCGCAGCTCCACGGTGAGGAAATGGAAAGCCCGGATATCCGGGCCGGAATGGCGCTCGTCATCGCCGCGCTCTGCGCCGAAGGAACGAGCATCATCCGCAACATCCGACAGATCGATCGGGGATACGAACGGCTCGAGGAACGCCTCCAGGCGCTGGGGGCACGGATCTGGCGGGAGCCGCTGTAGTTTCCCGGAGGAGGCGATGCCGGTACCGGAAATCCTGAGCGAGCGCGAACGGGAGGTGCTTCGGCTGGTGGCGACCGGTGCCACCAACGAGCAGATCGCCCGCCAGCTCTCGATCAGCGTGAATACGGTCAAAGTACATCTCCGCAACATCTTCGCGAAGTTGGGCGTCGCCTCGCGTACCGAAGCGTCGCTTCTGGCCATCCGCGAGGGTTGGGTGGTCCTGGAGCCCGCTTCTCCTCCCCCACAGCCGGAAAACCCCGTGCCCGCCCAAGGCCTATCCCGCCCCTTTCCCCTGCGCTGGCCACGATGGGCAACGGCACTGGTTGTGGCGGTGCTCGGGGTCGGCCTGATCGCTCTGGCCCTCAGCCGCCTCCCTGCTGGGTGGGGCTTTTCGGGCCGGCCGTCTCCGACACCCCTCGGCCTGGCGAGCCTGCAGCGGTGGGCCGTGCGGGGTGACATGCCTACCCCGCGGCGCGAAGCGATCGTCGTTCCCGTAGGGGGGATGATCTAC
>JBMFPK010000127.1:0-7146 GCA_049969155.1 Chloroflexia bacterium
CAGTTGAACCACAAAGTGGACCGGGACATAGTTGTCCACGCGGACAAAGCCGGCGGCCTGCCACCCCGCATCATCCGTTTCCGCATCGTCGAAGAACCCGATCTCGGGGAGCTCGATATCGTCAAGCGCGAGGCCGGGGCGGTTGATCGCGTCGTCGGTGACGAGTTCAAAACGCACGAGGACCTTTTGGCCGGCAAAGGGGGAGAGGTCCACTTTTTCCTCGATCCACTCGGGGCCATCCCCGCTCAGACCGGTGTACCCATGTCCCAGGTTGTTGCCGTTCGGGTTCGACGTCGTCGTTCCCGGTGCCGGGAGGATCCTCCAGGAGCGTCCGCCGTCGGTAGAGATCTCGACGTAGGCATAATCATAGTCTGTCTCGATATCGTACCAAACCCAGTAGCGGAGCGTGGCCCGGTCCGTAGCGCTGAGGTCGAAGGCGCGCGTGAGGTGCGTGTTCGACACATCCCCGCGGTTGCTCCACCAGAACCGGGCGCCGCTGTGGGGGGTGGTCGGAACCAGGGGCAGCGAGCGCACTCCATCGAAGGCGACCTTCAAGCTCCTGGTGCCGGGGGCCTCCAGTGTGTAGTAGTCCGCGCCGTAGGGAAACACCGTAGTGCGAGCACTCCAGGGGAGGTTCCAGATCGGTTCGGGCTGGAACACGGTCCCCATCTCACGGTCCGGCGCATAGGCATACCGCCCGTCGCCCACGGAGGGGTTGTTGAGGTAGTTGGCCACCACCCAGTCGGCAAAGAAGGCATCGAAAGGCCGCGACGCCTCCACGACTGGCCGGTAACCGGCCTGTTGAAGGATGCGGTCGGCGGTAGTGAGGGTGTCCGTTCCTGGGTCGTAGAACTGCCGCAGGACTTCGGGACCGCCCAAGCGGTCCACAAGGTAGCGGAACCACAGGAAGGACGCTCCGTAATGTTCTAGTTGATCCTCTTCGCTCCAGGCGGTCAGCTGTACGTCGGTGTTCAGGAGGTAGAAAAAGGCCAGATCGCTCCCGCCCAGGCCGCTGAGCTCCTCACCCATCTGGGCCAGCCCTTCGTCCGCCCAGGCATCCAGATTGGGGTCCTGCTGAGCGGCGATCATATGCTGGAACTCGTGCGCCAAGGTACTCAGGTATGTGGGATCCCCGACGTCGAACTCGTCGAGGTTCATGTAGAACATCTCGTGCTGGTTGCTGTTGGGATTCACCTCCTGGGGCACCTCGTCCAGGCTGGAAAAGTACCCGGCTGCTCCGTCAAACACCGCGTGCAGGATGACGAGGTGCGGATCGCCGTCCACTCCCGGATTCCACTCCGAGCCAAAGTAGCGATGATGCCCCGGGTAGATCCGTTCTTCGAAGAAGCGGGCAGCCTTGCGGAGCGCGTCGATCGGGACTTCCCGCCCGTTCTCGACATAGAGGTAGAGATGCGGAGAGATCCACCGCAGGGTGGCCGTGATCTCGCGCTGTCGGTCCAGGGCAGGGTCGCTGATCCAGAAGCGATCCTGCCTGCCGACGGTGTACGGCCTGAGGTCGGGCGGGGCTGTTGGTGCAAGGTTTGCGCCCCCGCGCAGCAGTCTGGACGTGATGGCGACCAGATCGCGCGCCGGCACGACCGCTCCGGCGAGGCGCCGTGCGGTCTCCATCCCGTCCGAGGCTTCAGGAGGCCATTCGGGTGCCCGGTCGGTGGCCGTCGGCGGTCGGGGAGCGGTCGGGGCCAGCACCGGTGTGGGGGAAGGGAACGGCGTCGGCGCGGGAGGCGCAGTGCAAGCGACGGCCGCCGCCAGGAGACAGAGTGCGACCAGGAAAGGGGTGCGTCCTCGGGGATAGCGCAACGAGCTCCTCCCTGGCTCTCGCCCCTACTCGCTCGTCCAGCGGTAATAGAGGAATCCGGGGACAAAGGCCAGGATTGCTGCGACCATCATGCCGAAGAAGGAGATCGTGCGGCAGACCCACAGCTGGGGCAGGATATCGGGATGTCCGAGTGCAGCAGCCTCGTTGAGAAAGTGCGGGTAGATCACGGCGCTCACGTAGTAGTGAGGAAGGGAGAAGGTGAGGATCAGGATCCAGCCTGCGATGCGGACCCAGGTGTCCAGCGGCGGTCGCTGCACCATTTCCAGCAGGCGCCCCAGGATGCCGGCATACCAGAACAGGACGATCGCAAGCAGCAGGAACCCGACGTCCAGCAGCAGAGCGGGAGTGGGCAACCAAACGGCGAACTGCGGATGGAACCACGACATGGCTTATCCCTCCAGGATGCGTCGTGCGCGGCGGCGGAAGATGTATGCCAGGACGGTACACAGGACTGCGGACCCGAAGAGGAAGCTGAACCCCCACCATTTCTCCCGATCGTTCATAGCGCCCCGAGCCAGGAAACCATACGCCTGAACGACGTTGTAGACCAGGATGCCGGACGGCGCGAAGAGCATCGCCTGCCAGTAGGTGCGCTGGTGGGTCAGCGCTTCGAAACGCCGTGCGATGAGGGCGACGTACACAAAGGCGATCCACAGGAGGATGCCTCCGGCGAACGAGGCGACGTTGGTCCAGTCGATGAAGAGGAGCTGCGAAGCGCGCGTTACGCTGGGTGGGTTCACCGTGCCGGGGGAAGGGAATGGTTGCCGGATAAAGTCCTGTGGCAGATCCTGGTCGCGTCCCACCACCTTGCGTTCCAGGGAATGCTCGTTTCGCACGCTCTTGTCCTTGTTGAGCAACCAGGGCACCCCCCCACCCGGAGGGAAGGCCGGATTCTGCCAGAGGTGGACGTCCGCGGGGCCGCTCGTGCCCTGTCCCCAGTTGACGGCATCGACCGGGTCTCCCTGGGCGTTCCGCAGCACGATAAAGTCGTTCCGCTGGTCCAGCGCCGGCCAGACGTCGAGAGGGGAGACGACCAGGCCAAGGTAACCGGGGTGATCGGCCAGGAACTGCTCCTGTGACGTTGCCACGATCGCGTACCCCTGAGGTGGGATCAACGCTTCGGGCAGGCGGAATCGTCCCCTCGAGGTCTCGATCTGCCACCCGCGCAGATCCATCCATTCGGAGTCGCGGTTGTTGTACAGTTCGACCCATTGGTGGGGACCCGGAACGTTTTCCAGGTACGCGAAGTAGACCTCGTTGATAACCACCGGGGTAGATTGGATTTTCGGCCCGATGATCCGGCTGTAGAAGGCGATCAAGACGCCGATGATGCCGGTGATCAACACGATGGCGATCGCTTCCAACACGAACCGGTGTCGCTGAAGCATCTCCTTGAACCTCCTTTACTCCTTCGCTGCAGCGTCCCAGGCTCCCTCACCATACAGTTCTCTGGCCCGCGCGCGCATTTCCTCGACCAGCCGGCGGGCTCTGGAGGGGCCAACGAGCAGGGCGATCGAGCGCTCAAACGCCGTGCACACCGCCTGCACCTGTGCCGGTGTCGCATCGCCGCCCGCGGGGATTCCCTGGCGACGAAAGGCGTCCTCCAGGAGCACCCGCGCAGAGTGCCCAAGGTTCTCCACCGCAATGCGCCCGAGCTCCTGGAAGACGCGTTCCCCGGTACGCACCTCCTTTTCTTCGACCAGGCCGGCCTCGATCAGGCGGGCGATGATCTGGCAGGTGCGCACTTCTTCAAGGCCGCTCCGTTCGGCGATCTCGGCCACGGTATTGCGGCCGTCCACCAGGGTAAGGATGCGCCATTCCTCCGGCTGCAGGCTGATCTCCTGGAGGCGCTCGTCTGGCACGGTGACCAGCCCGACCACGGCGTTCAGCGATGGCGCCTTCTCTAGAAAATGCCCCCATTCGTCGACCCGCCGCACCCCCTCCATGATGAGCACTTCGTTGCTCCGATGGATCTCCCTTGGGGGCAGGTCGACCCCTTCCTCGAAGACGAACGAGCCCTGCGGCAGTGCGAAAAGCGCATACAGAGCTTCTTCGGCCGGCAGGCGTCCGAAGCGCGCCGAGATGACCTGGCCGTTGCGAAAATAGATCCAGCCCTCGATCTCCTTCCCTTTCAGATTCCCGACGATGTGAACCCCCCCGGTCTGTTTGCTCAGGTCGACCAGCTGGATAATGTCGCTCAGGCTGAATTCGCTCAAATCGCCTTGGAGGGGCATGCCGGGATCCTGCAGAGACCGGTTCGGATCAGAGTCTGCTGATCACGAGCTTGCTGATCGCTTTCAGGGTGTCAAAGACCCCGCGCCCTGTGGTCGCTACAGCTTCGAACCGCTCCACGAGCTGCCCATCGCTCGTCTTGTAGCGCAGGTACCGATCCAGGATCGCCACGGGCAGGGCGTTGGGCAGGTCGCGCTTGTTGTACTGCAGCACCACAGGGAAATCCGCGAAGCGCTTTCCCTGCCGGGTGATGTTGCGTGCCAGTTCCTGGAGGCTGCGGACATTCTCCTCCAGTTTGTTGCGCTGGGAATCCGCGACAAAGACCACACCGTCCGCCCCGTTCAGCACGGCCACTCGTGTCCGTTCATACAACACCTGTCCCGGCACGGTGTAGAGATGAAAGCGGGTCTGAAAGCCACGCACGCGCCCGAGATCCAGCGGCAGGAAGTCGAAGAAGAGCGTGCGCTCCGTTTCGGTCGCGATAGAGAGGAGCTCTCCTTTGGCCTCCTTGGGGACCTGGCTGTGGATGTATTTCAGGTTGGTCGTCTTGCCGCTCAGCCCGGGCCCGTAGTAGACGATCTTGCAGTGGATCTCGCGAGCCGCGATGTTGATCAGTGCCATCCTGGTCCCTCTTTCCTGCCCCGTATTGCAGCGCTCCACCCGGTGGCGTTTAGTCACGGAAGAGCAGGTCGATCGTGTCCTCCATCGAGGTGCGGAAGCTCGTGCTCAAGACCTCGTCGCGCAGCTTCCCTTCCTGGCGGACACGCTCGAGGATCCCAGCCAGTTCTTCGGTCGCCTTCTTGGTCAGAACCTTCACCAGCCCGATATGGGTGCCCTTGTCAAATACGATGGCAAGCATCCATTGATCCTCAACCAGGGCAGTAAAGATGTTTTCCCGGACTCCTTGCTGGAAGAGCACACGGAAATCGCGCTCGCGCAGGAGGCGCGCGACCTCGCGAGAGGAGGCAAAGGTGCCGGCCAGCAACGCCCCCAACGCCGTGATATCCTGGCGCTCGACGGCCCCGTGGCTGGAGATCACCTGGCCGCTCTTGTCCAGAAGCATCGCATGCGTGGCCCCGGTATCCTCCACCAGCCGCTTCAGGCAGGCGTCGATGGCCTCCTTCTCCTCCAGAGAGACAATCAGACTGCTCAACTGAGGTTCCATTTCCTTCTCCCTCGTCCATCTGCCGCGCTCCCGGCCCCAGGGAGCCCCGGGCGTCGCGGCAGATGCCTCAGATGGCGTTGACCGCCTGGGTCAAGGGCTCGTGTAGCTGCCTCAGCAGGAAACGGATACGCCCCAGGTTCGTACGGCGGTCGGATACGACCAACACCATGGCGTCGTCGCTCAGCGGCTCTAGGACGACGACACCGTTCTCGAATTCGAGGATCGCCTGAACGGCTCCCCCCTTGTTGATCTCGCGCCCTACCGCCTCGGCCATGACCAGGCCGTTGGAAGCAACGGCGCAGATTGCGTCCGTCTCAACACCCGGGTCGGACACTCCCTCGATCAGCAGCCCGTCGCTGGCGACGACAGCGGCAAGGGAAACGCCGCTGAGGGCGTGGATGCTACCCAGCAGTTGCCGAAGATCTGTCGTCATGGCGTCCTCCTTCGCCTTGGCCTATTCGATTATACACCAAAAGCATCGTTTTGACCACTCTTCGCATCCACATGGTGCGGCTCGACGATCTCGCCCCGCAACAGCGTGCCTTCCAGGCCTGTGAGGAGGGTCGGCGTGATCTGTCCAAGCCGATCTCCGGAGGCCGGCGCCACCACTCGGAGGTAGTTGTCTGTCAGACCGCTCCATAGTGTTCCGCGTCGCCCGTCCCAGAGTACAGGAAGCGTGCGCCCGATGAAGCGGCTCCGAAATCGCACCGCTAGATCGCGGGCCAGGGCGTGCAGCGCCTCGCAGCGCTGCTGCCGCACGGCGGGCGGGACCTGCCCGGGCATACTTGCCGCTGGTGTCCCCGGACGCGAGGAAAAGGGGAAGATGTGCAGGTCGCTGAAAGGAAGCGAAGCGACGGCTTCCAGGGTTTCCCGGAACTCTTCCTCTGTCTCCCCGGGGAAGCCAGCGATCAGGTCGGTCGTCAGGGCGACGTCCGGCACGCGCTCGAGGATCGTTTCGGCCAGCGTGCGGTACTGCTCCCACCGGTAGCGCCTCCCCATGCGGGCAAGCACGTGGTCACAAGCGCTCTGCAAAGGCAAGTGGAAGTGCCGGCAGAGGCGCGGTTCCGGCCACAGGTCCAGCAGGCCCAGAGGAAAGTCCTGCGGCTCGATCGAGCTGAAGCGGATCCGTTCGATCCGCGTCTCCTCCAGAATGCGGCGCGCCAGCGTGTCCAGCCGCGCCCCTCCCGAATCGCGATATGCGCCCAGGTTGATCCCGGTCAGGATGATCTCCCGGTACCCTGCCCGTGCCGCGGTGCGAATTTCCTCCAACACCTCTTCCATGGGCCGGCTGCGTGCCGGACCCCGGGCGATGGCCACGATACAGTAGGTGCAGCGGTTGTCACACCCGTCCTGGACCTTGATGAGCGCGCGGGCCCGGCTCTCGGGGGAAAACGACGGCCGGCCCGGGATCGCCGTGCTCGGTGCCCAAAGTCCCCGCTCTTCCAGCGCTGCAGCCAGGTGCGAGAGCAGGAGCGGCTCATCCTCTTTCCGTAGCACCAGCGTTACCCCCTCCAGCTGGGCAAGCTGCGGAGCAGCAACGTCCGCGTAGCAACCTGCAGCGACCACGACGGCGCGCGGGTTCCGCCGAATGGCCTGCCGGAGCAGCTGGCGGGATTTCCGATCGGCCACATGGGTAACGGTGCAGGTGTTGACGATGTAGACATCGGCATCCGCCTCAAAGGGCACCAGGCGGTAACCTGCTGCTTCCAATATGCCCCGGAGGTGGTCCGTCTCGGCAAAGTTCACTCGGCAACCGAGCGTCGCCAAGGCGACACGCGGAGCGAGTCGCGTCAAGGACATTCATCCCTCCCAGCCCGGGGTGGGCGGCCCACACGAATGCTGCGCATCGTCTCCACCATGCACTGCAGCAGGCGGTCAGCCCAGTTGTAGACCGTGCGTCGGGATACCCCCA
>JBMFPK010000128.1:0-7142 GCA_049969155.1 Chloroflexia bacterium
CCTTGCAGGCGATCCACTGGGCGTTCGGCGCCATCCCGACCTGGTAGGGGAGCGAGGGGTCGTCATCCCCCACCATCGTGCCCATCGTGTGGGTACCATGCCCAACGTTATCGCACACCGTGCCACCGCAGATGTTCGACGGGTCGTACCAGCAGGAAGGATCGGTGGGATTGGAAGGGCATCGGTAGGCCTGATCGAGTGCGGGGTGGTTCCACTGCACGCCCGTGTCGATGTTCGCCACCACGATGCCCTCGCCCTGCATCCCGAACGCGCTCCAGAACTGGTCTGCACCGGTGTCGATGATACCCCAGTCAAGCGCTTTCGTGGAGGGCGCAGCCTCACCTTTCACAGGGGGATCGATGTAGTATACGCGGGGAGCGCGAATCGAGGCGACTTCCGGGAGCGCTACCAGTGTCTCGGCTGCCTCCCGGGTCCCTTTCCAGACGTACAGCTCGTTCCCGGCGATGAAGGTATGGTAGGTCAGCCCCTGCTGCTCGAGCAGCCGTTTCGCCCTGGCCTGGGAGCGCGCGGCGACCTGGCTCAGCGTCCGATAGACGTACTCGCCCCGCGCGTTCCAGTCCATACTCTTCGCCGGGGACAGATCCGCCTGCTCGACGAAACGGACGATGAAATCGGATGACCCCTGCGTCAAGCGTTCGAGCAGCGCGGCTTCGATCTTGTCGGTACCTTCGGGGTTTTGGGCGCCTGCGATGGGGAGTGAGGTCAGGACAAGGAGGAGAAGGACCGGCACGCTCAAGAACCTGGTACTGCGTCGCCAGTTCATGGCAACCTCCTTGGAACAACCGCGTGGTTTGTGCAACGGGCAGCAGAACTTTCCGGCTCTCGCCTCCTTTCTACAGGCTACACGATATCCCTTGCCCCGATCCTACGCGGGCCAGGGCGCCACAGGAGGCCGGGCAAGGTGCGCATTCGGATAGGGGACGTTGTAGACCGGGCAGCCTCTCTTCACAAGAAAAGATACCATACTGAGGGTCGCCTGTCAAGAAGCTGGCTGTCCAAATTCCTCGGAGCAAGCCCCGGATTCTGGGGGCAAGAAAGAGCTTGCGGGGGAGGGTTGGCCCTCCCCCGCAAGGATCCTCGGTCTACGGACGGGTGACGATCGGGAACGGCGTAGCGTTGCGCCAAGTGGACCACACAACGCCGTTGTCTGCCCGGATGCGATAGTAGTAGGCCGTGTTGCGGGCCAGGCCCGTTTGGGTCAGCGTTCTGGCAGTGGCCGGTGCTGTCACGGTGACCAGGCTGGGCCCGGAGAAGTTAGGGTTTGTTGCCCGCTGAATGGTGAACTGGGTCACGTTCACGGAGCTGGCCGTCCAGTTCAGGACGACGCTGCGCGTGCCGTTCTGCCCGCTCGGGCCGCTGCTTGCGGTCAAGCTGGTCGGTGCAGCCGGTACCGGCGGAACGGTCGCCGTGGCGGTGTTCGAGTAAGGGGAGGGGCCCGCGGCGCTGGTGGCCGCCACCCGGTAGGTATAGGTGGTCCCTGCGGTCACAGTGTTGTCTGCCCACTTCACCGTACCCGTGCCGGCCCGCGGTCCGACGTTGGCGATGGGCACAAAGTTGACCCCGTCCGTAGACCGTTCCACGACGAAACCCGTCTCGTTCGCCGTATTGTCCATCCAGTTCAAGATCACCTGTGGACCGCTCACCAGGGCTGCTGTGAGGTTGGTGGGCGGCAGGACCACGTACACCGGGTCCGAGGCAGACTCGGCGGTGAGGCTCATGAACGCCCCTCCATATCCGATCGTGTTCCGCGCGACAACCCGGTAATAGTAGATATTGGGGTCCACCTGGAAGGTGGCATCCTGGTAGCTGCGTACACCGTGGGTGTTCGGCTGGTCCAGAGGGGAGGGATCCGTGCCCAGATCCACCCAGGAGCCATCGCCCGCCTTCCTCTGGACGACGAACGAGGTCTCGTTGATCGAGTTGTCGTTCCAGGTAAGCGTCAGCACAGACGGGTTGATGCCGCCGTACTCCCACGTCAGTCCGCTCGGTTTGGCCGGGGGCACGGCCACCGACATCGGCCGCATCATATCCATTTCCTCGTGGCTCAGGATGTGGCAGTGGTAGACATACGCGAGCCCGAAGTTGACCAACTGGTTCACGACGGGCTCCGTCGGGTTGCCGTTCGCATCCACAGGGTTGAACATGCTGGTATCGCCGGCCGGCATCATCGGGTTGAGCAGGCGGATGCTGTTGGGCAGCTCAAAGGGAACGACCGGGAGAACGGGGCGGATGGCCACGATCGTGTCCTCGAGTGGGCTGACGCGAATGGTGTCTTTCCAACCCAGTTCGTTGGGATCTGGCGGGATGATGATGTTGTCCCAGGTCACCCGGTTGAGGATCTGGACATCGAACAGATGGAAGTGGATGGGATGCGTGTCCACGCCGTTGTGCGTGATCTTCCAGATCTGGGTGCCGTCCGCCGTGGCGATCGGGGTCACCCGCACGTCCGCCCTCGGCAGGTTGGTCCCGTCGAAGAGCTCGGTCGGCGGGTTCACGAACGGGTAGAGGATGACGTTCTGTCCGCCCGGGTTTGCAGGCACCGCCTCGAGCCCGAGGTTAGCCGTCATGCGGCCAAACTCGTCGAAGGACGAGGCGTTCATCTCGTCGTGGACCGCCTTGGGCTCGATCCGGATCAGTTCCTTGGTGTCCGGCTTCAACAGCGTGTTGAACCCGAACAGGTCGCCGCCCTGCTCCGAGATGCGGGCCATGCCGTCACAACGAGGGCTGGGGTTGGTCGGCGCGTTGCACCATCCGCTGGCGACAAAATCGGTCCCGTAGGCCGAGTTGTAGGCAGCCTGACCGACGATGATCGGGTTTTGACCCGATTCGAAAACCCCGGACCCATCGGCGTGATGCTTGAAGGCGTTCCGCAGGGCGTTCAGGTTGAAGGCCGGGGCCGGCGGATTCGCCGCAACCTTGACCTGCATGACCGTGCGAGTGTTCGGTCCGTAGCCGGGCAGGACGGTCGGCGCTCCGACAGGGCTCAGGTCGGGACCACCCGTGTAGTAGTCGTAGGACGGGACACGGGCGGGGAATGCTGCCGGCGCATCGTTGTACAGGATCAGGGTCTGGCCAGCGAACTGGGAGAAATCGACGATCACGTCGGCCCGTTCCGCAGGCGCCAGGAGCAACGCGTGCTTGTCCACATTGCCCACGTCGAAACGGGTCGGGTCCGTGATCCAGGTGATCGGCTGATTGGGGATGACGACCGGTGCGGGCAGAAAGCCACCCTCGGAGGCGATCTGCATCCAGCTGGGCCCAGGGGGACTGATGCTCGTGTCGGGGGTTGGAAAGACGTTTGGATCGGTCTGGGCTGCCGCCAGCTCGGCCGCGTTCAGTGCCACCTCCGTCCCCCCGATCGGCTGCCCTGCGGCGTTCAGGTCCGTGCTCGCCGTATTCGGGTCCGCAACGTACCACTGCAGGTTGAAAAAGCGGTCGTTGGCCGCGTTCAGGATGCGGAAACGGTAAGCTTTGGGCTCCACGTTGAGCACTGGATAGGCCGTACCGTTCACAACGGGCGTGTCGTTGAATTGTTCCATACCGACCGAGATGTTCGGGGTGCCGGGGATGAGGGCCGGTTCGCAGAACGGATCCGTCTGATACTGCCACGTAGCTGGGTCATCCAGGCGGCAAGCCGGGTCGTAGTACGGGTTTGGAATCGGCGGGTAGGGGATGTTCCCGGCAGGTGGCCAGAACCACGGGCCGTACATCCAGCGGCCGAAGGCGCTCATCCCGCTGGGATCCCCCGGGTTCTGCGCTGGCATGTAGACGTGGTGGTACCACAGGTTGCCATAGCCGCCCCAACGGCTCACGTCCCAGGTGGGATCCTGTTCGTAGAGCTGCCCGGTCCGCGTCGCGGGGTCTCCCTGTGGCACAAACGTGCGGTCCTGAATGATGAGCGGGATCGTCTCAGCGCTACCCGGGATCTTCCCACTGCTGATCAACGCCTGCTCGGTAGGATCCGTGATCAGGTAGCCTGCGGCCTCTCCCGCGTAGACATTGAGCCGGGTGATGCCCCAGGAATGATCGTGGTAGAACATCAGCCGGGCACTCTGCTGGTTCGTGTAGTAGAACGACATGCAGCCGTCCGTCGCTCCGGAACAGTCGGGGACGCCCAGGTCCGGGCGGGCCATGTCGGGCACGAAGGATGCTTCGACCCCCTGGGGCCACGGCGTGTCCTCGCTGGCCGGGGTAATCCACTGATGGGGCGTGCCATCGCTGATCCACGGGCTGATACCCCCATGGAGGTGGATCGTGGCCCGGTTCTGCCTGAAACAGAGTCCCATACCCGTCATCGGGTCGACAGCCAGGGGATCGTCCGTGCACACCGGATTTCGCACGGTATCCGTCACGGTGCCCATATCCTGAGGAGGCATCATCTCCACCGGGCCCATGCCGGCGCCCATCAGGGTAGAGTCTACCGGCAAGAACAGGTTTCCGTCGGCACCTGTCGGCAGCAGGTTATAGAAAACGATGCGCACCGGCCTGTCTTTGGTGGCCACGATGATGGGACCCAAGTAGTGGGGATCGTCCACAGCGTACGCCTGCGAGCCATCGGGCATCAGCGCGGGGACCGAGGTGCCGTCCAGAAGGTCGTTTTGCAAAGCCACGTGCTTGCTGACCGAGGCGTTCGCCGGGGTCTCGAGCTGCACGTATTCGCGGAGCAAGGTCCCGCTGGCCGGAAGGGAGGAGTTCATCTGCTCGCGGTGCTGGACGAGCGCGATGACGTAATAGTCCGCGGCGACGGGGAACCCGTTGGCCGGCGTGAAGGTGGTCGTATCGGGCACTGCGATCGGGATGTGCTGCCCCAGATTGTTGCTCTCGCAATCTGCGAAGGTAGAACCGTTCGTCGGAATGCAGAGCATCGGCAGCCCGTCAACGAACTTCTTGATGCCGCCCTGAGTGATGTAGCCTGAGCCAGGAGCCGTTACCTGGATGGCGATCACCGAACCGGCACCCACGTGCGCCGTCGCTGTCGCTCCGCTCCCCGTCGGGTCAAGAATGGTGACCGTCGGTGCGGAAACGTATCCGTCCCCGGGCGAATCGACGACGATCGAGGTAATCCTCAGGGTGGCAGCTGCCGTGGCACCGGACCCACCGTTGTGGATGGGATCCCACAGCGTGCCGTCACGGATGACGACGTTGGGGGCTGTAGCATACCCGGAACCGGGATTGTCCAGCACGATCGCTGTAATGGCGCCGGTCTCGGGATCGAACGTGGCGTGGCCTGTGGCCCTCACACCATCCGGCGCATCCGGCCAGTCAAAGTCTACGGTCGGAAATGTGTACCCCGAGCCGGGGTTGGTGAGGGTGAGTGTATCGACCTCGCCGTATGCGGTCGCGGTAGCCGGTACGAACTGCACCGAGCTACCGCTTTCGATGACGCTTGCCGCAAACGCATAGCTCCGCGCCTCGAGCATAGGAGCGGTTTTAGGATCGCCAAGGATGACGCTCGCGTCCGGCTCCGGCGCTGCGGCCGGGTAACTCACGATGTCGCCGCCGGTGCCTTCGTCGTAGGGGACTCCGTTGCCGTAGAACGCCAGGAGGTCCCCTTCCTGCACCTCGACCGGTCCAACCGGAAAGGCTACCCGCTCCGAGATGGTCGGGTTGGATAGCGCCGGAAAGCTCAGCGCTGCGCTGGCGAAAACCACCTTGTACTCGCTCGGCGCGCCGGTGGGCCGGAGGACGTAGCCAACGAACGTCCTTTTAGCCTGCGCGGAACCGCTGCCCGTCGCCTGGTTCCAGGACAGGAACTCGGTGAGGGTTCCTTGGGGAAGCGGCGTCGGGAGGACCACGAAAGCGCTTTCCGACGCTGTCTCGTCCGCCGTTTCTCCGACGAAGGCGCGATCGGCCAACCGGTTGCCGATCTGGCGCAGCCGGCCAATCCCATCGCCGCCGGTGAAAGTCACCGTAGGCGCGGTGTAGCCGGACCCGGGCGTGTTCACCGTGACCCCGATGACGGCACCGGACTGCGCGACCGTCGCCGTCGCCGTTGCTCCCGCCCCGGCGCCAGAGATCGTAACCGTCGCCGCCGTGTACCCGCTACCGGGATTGAGGACACGGATGCCGGTCACGGCGCCGTTCGCACCGACCGAGGCGACCGCTTCCGCTCCCGTGCCGTCGCCGCTGATGGTCACCGTGACATCCGGGAGCGTGAAAGGGCTGTTGGCCCAGTTCGGATAAGGACCGAAGTAGTGAGGCACCTTCGTCTCGTCCGTCGGGCTTCCGGGCAAGGCTTCCACCCTGTGCGCTCCGAGCAGTGGACCGCCTGTGCTCAACAACAGCGATGCGAACAGCAGGACTCCAAGTACCTGGGCGAAAATCCTGGTTCTCACTTTTCAACCTCCTGTAGAACCGGCCCTCACAAGTAAGGAAGCACCGGGGAATTCCGGCAGGTGCTGCCGGAATGCACAACGTCACGCGTGCCGATCGTTCATACATCCTCCTGGTGGAGCGGGAGCTGCGTGCTCTCGAGCGCTTGGCGCACGACCTGCCGGATCTCGGCCGTATCCAGAGGCTTGTCCAGGCAGCGGTACACGCCCAGACGGGCCGCTTCGGCGCGCACAGCCCCATCGCCATAGGCCGACAACAGGATCACCGTCGTACCCGGGCACGCCTCGACAACGGCCTGGATCAGCTCCAGACCGCTCATCCCCGGCATCCTCAGGTCGGTAAGGATCAGGGCAAAGGGGGTTTCCCGGATCCTGGCCATGGCCTCCTCTCCGCTCCTGGCCTCGACGATTTCGACCTCCGGTCCCAATCGGCTCAGGGTATCCCCAAGGGTGAAGCGCACGTTCTCCTCGTCGTCGACAATCAAGATGCGCTTTGGCTGTTCCACAACGTCTCCTTCGGCAGCTTCTGGAAAGATGCTCGTCCGACGATCCTCGGCTCCCATCATAGCGGGTAACGCCGCTCTGAACTGCTGGAAATCGTTGAAAACGCTGTGGGAATCCGGTTGCGACGGGTTGGATTTGGGTTGGAAAAGGCCGAGGAGGGTAGGCCTTTCCGCCCGCCCAACTCCTGGCCACTGATCCTGTCGAGCTTTGTCCGGAGAAGCCGTGCCGATCTACCCGCTCGGAGATCTACGGACAGCAGAGAGGGGAACCGTGGGGCGAAAAAGG
>JBMFPK010000129.1:0-7138 GCA_049969155.1 Chloroflexia bacterium
GGTAGTTGCCGGCGGCCACGATCACCGAGCCGCCGCGCATCAGGAACTGGTCTACGGCGAACCGTTCCGTATCCGTCATGGCCTGTGGAGCGACCAGCACGAGCACATCGATATCCTCGGGGACGCGGCCGCCCTTGAGGCTGATGCTTCGCACTTCGTACTCCTGGCGCAGGGCGTTCCGGAGCTCTTGCCAGGAGGAAAGGGGCTCCTGCATCTGGCCGAAGAGGTTGGGCGTGGGAGTTGTCGGCGGCGTCCACAGGCCGACGACCTTCAGGAAGCCCGGGGACGCGCGCTTCAATGCCGACTCGATTGCCGTACGCAGGTCACCTTCCGTCATTTCGGCAGTGGGGTAAAGCACCTGTGCCTGGTCGCCCACGCGCAGCACCAGGTGCAGATAGTAGGTGTCTGGGGAAAAGATCGACACCGGGAACGGGCGGAGGCCATACTGGTTGAACAACTGTTCGCGCGTGACCGGGCTATCGGGAGCGTCCAGGTCGACCGTGTGGAAGACAAAGTGTCCCTCGGCCTCGTCCGCGATCTTGCCGGCCACGGTCTCGATGGTGGCCGGCACCTTACTCAGGCTCTGTGGGAGCGTTTTACTCGTCCAGTAAAGCGTCAATTCGGCCGGCTGCTCCATCGCGGCGAGCACGGCCTCGACGCTCTGGAAACCGTAAACGACCTTCTTGATAGCGCTCGTCAGGTCGTATTCCAGGTTCCGCAGTCGCACCTCGATATCGCCGCCCGGCTGCACATCCACCTGGATCAGGTCGCGGAAGTCCAGCACCGTATTCTGGTCGCCGTACCGCACCAGGATGTGGAAGTAGGAGTTGATGATGGAGGTCTCGTATCGGCCGGCCACCTGGAACGGCTGCGGATGGATCCCATAGACCTGGTTGGCCTCGCTTTCGATGTCCGGGTCGCGCGTGGGGTCGACGATCTCCACCTGCAGCTTTCCCCCCGCGGCTACCCGGTACTCCTCCAGCATATCGCGGATCCGCGGCACCAGCGGGGCCAGGAGGGGATGCGTCTTCTCGCTGAAGTACCCCCGGATCAGGAGGGGTTCCTGCAACCCCTGAAGCAGTTCGCGGGTTGTGCGGGAAAGGCTGTACTCGCGTTGCGCCGTCAGGTCGACCCGCAATCCATACAGTGGCGCCAGCCACACGTTGAGCACGAGCAGATTGGCTAGGACGAGGGCCGTGGTCTGCAGCATTCCCCGCCGGTACGGGAGCGTCCGGGTCCCCCGGCTCCACCGCTTGCTCTCCAGCGACACGACGTTCAGGGTGAGGAAGATGCCGGTCAAGGAAAGGTAGTAAAGGAGGTCCCGCAGGTCGATCACGCCGCGCTGGATGCTTTCGAAGCGGCTGCCCGAGCCGATTGCGCGCAGCACCTCGCCCAGCCGTTCCCCGGCGAGATTCACGATGGGCCCTGTACCCACCAAGTAGAAAACACCGCCCAACAGCAGGGTCGCGATCAGCGAGACAATCTGGTTGTCCGTACGGGAGGAGACGAACAGCCCGATGGCCGCGTAGGCTGCAGCCAGCAGCAAAGCCGCCAGGTATCCGCCGACCACGGGGCCCCAGTCGAGCGGGCCCAGGATCGAGACGGTAATCGGCAGAAAGAGCGTGAGCGCAAGGGAGATGGCGACCAGCGTCAGCACGGCGAGAAACTTGCCCAGCACCAACCGCACCGGAGAAACCGGAAGGGTCAGGAGCATCTCCAGGGTGCCGGAGCGCTGCTCCTCGCTCCATTGCCGCATCGTGAGGGCACCAACCAGGAAGACGAGAAGGATTGGCATCCAGTGAAACAGGGGACGCACGTCGGCGATGCCGCGCGCAAAGAACGCGTCCACCCAGAAGAACGAGAATAGGGTAACCGCCAGGAACGTGCCGACGAAGATGAGCGCCATCGCGGAGCCGAAGTAGCCGGCCAGTTCCTTGCGGGTGATCGACCAGAGCTGCCTCATCGCTTCACCTCACGCTGTTACGGCCAGTTCGTTGAACACGCTTTCCAGGGTGCGGGTGTCCCTCCGCAGTTCCCGTACCGGCCAGCCTCGCTCGCGCGCCAGGCGATAGATCGCCGGACAGAGCTCGGTCGCCTGCGCCGGCGAACCGTGGATGCGGAAGGTGGGGTACGGAGAGCCCTCCCGCACCCGCTCGACCGCTCGCACCCCGGGCAGGAGACGGAGCGCATCCTCCAGGTCCGTGGGCACCGTTTCCAGTTGCAGCACGGCGTCCGGCGTGGCTGCAAGCTCCGAGAGGCGGGCGTCCGCGCGCACGCGCCCGTTCATCAGGATGATCACGCGGTCGCAGAGCGCCTCCACTTCGGAGAGGATGTGCGTGGAAAAGAGCACCGTGCTCTCACGCGCCAATCGCCGGATGAGGCGGCGTACCTCCACGATCTGGGTCGGGTCGAGGCCGAGCGTCGGTTCGTCCAAGATAAGGATCTTCGGGCGGTGCAGGATCGCCTGCGCCAGCCCGACGCGCTGGCGGTACCCTTTGCTCAGGTGGCCGATCGGTGTCGTGAGGTACTCCTCCAGGCCAGTCGCGGCCACCGCCTCTGCGATCCGCTCGAGCTGCTCGTTCGCAGGGATCTGCCTGAGGTCGGCGATCATGCGAAGGTAGCTCTGTACGGACAGCTCCGGGTACAGAGGCGCGTTCTCCGGAAGGTATCCGACCAGCGCCTGCACCTCCCGGGTGTGGGTGAGCACGTCCAAACCGTGGATGAGGACCGACCCCTCATCCGGCTGAAGGTAGCCGGTCAGGATCTTGATCGTCGTCGTCTTGCCGGCCCCGTTGGGACCGAGGAGGCCGACGATCTCTCCCTCATCCACACGGAAACTGACACCGCGCAAGGCAGGAACAGATCCGTAGGACTTGGCCAGATCGGTTACTTCGATCATCGATCCCTCCGCATGCGCGCGCTCGTAATGGCCCTACCACGAGGCTGTATTGCGCGATGGAGATGAAAAGGAGATGAAAACTGCTCCAGCGCTGGAGGGCGCTGGAGCAGGGACCTCAACCGCGGAAGAATGAAGAACGAGTCCGGTGTGCGAAACGTGCTACCCGAGCATCCAGAAGATCGTCTCGTACAGCTCGGCCGGGTCCACGAGGCGCACGTGGTCTCCGAACTGCTGGACGAGCTTCTTCGCCTCCGCGTGATCCTCCTTTGGGACAACCAGGATCACGGGGATGTTGTTGGCCAGGCAGGGGTAGATGAGGTCGTGCATGGTGATCGTGAGACCCGGGGTCGGGACGACCTTGTGGAGCGGCCCCACAACGAGGGAAATGCCATCCTCCTTGCGCAGCAGGAACAGGTTCTTCCCGTGGGAATCGAAGCCGTTGCTCAGCGGGTAGGTCCCGATCCCGCGAACCGCGAGCCGCGTCAGTATTAGAGGATCCGTACCCTCCAGGTAGCCGACGGTCGCCATGGTGCTCCTCCTCGTCTTGGACAGAAAAAAAACGGTGACCGGCAAATCGCTCGAACCGGCCCAGAAGCATCTCCTGTTGTCAACCAGAACTGGCTTGCCACACCGGGGAAGGTCGGCTTCGCTATACCCCCAGCCGGATTCGAACCGGCGATCTCCACCTTGAAAGGGTGGCGTCCTGGGCCTCTAGACGATGGGGGCACTTATAGATTCATTATAGACCCGAACGATGGGGCTGTCAAACACGATGCGATCCCGAGGCGATTGTAGCAAGGCCTGCGGAACGCTCGAGCGTTTCCCACTGCACTGGACCCACGGGAAACAAAGGCGGGTCCGAGAGGGCGGCTACGACTTGCCGCCAGCTCCCATCGTCTCCTCGCCCTCAGGGCCATGCCCGCCGTCCGCGGCGGCTGCGGCGAGCCCGACCCGCGCTCTGCGCGCATCCGCGCGCCGCAGCACTCCCTTTGTCACCTCGGCCCCCACAGCAGGGATCAGCGTGAGGGGGAGGATCAGGGCCCAGTCAGCCGCTGTCAGCCAGGTCATCTTGAAGACGGGATCCAGGAACGGCACATAGATGATCGCCAGGATGATGCCAAGGGAGCTGGCGATGGCCCAGAGCATCGAGCGGTTGCTCAGCAGCCCCAATTGGAAGAGCGACGCGCGCTCGCTCCGTGCCGTCAGTGCGCGGAGCAGCTCGGAGATTACCAGCGTGGTGAAAGCGAAAGTCTGCGCGTGGATGATCTTCTTCTCATCCACCGCGCCAGGAAACAGGAAAAGGGCGATCAGGAAGGCGGCAAGCGTGGAGACGCTGATCAGCACGCTCTGGATGCCGATCCCCCACCACATCTCGCGGTGGATGATCGGTTCCTTTGGCGGGCGCGGCGGTCGCTCCATGATCCCCGGCTCCGCCGGTTCCATCCCGAGCGCAAGCGCGGGGAATCCGTCCGTCACCAGGTTGAGCATCAGGAGATGGATAGGCAGGAAGGGCAGAGCTGGAAGGTTCATCAGGGTGGCGATCAACACGATTAGGATCTCGCCCACGTTGCAGGAAAGAAGGTAGAACACGAACTTGCGGATGTTCGAGAAGATGACGCGCCCTTCTTCGATGGCCGCAACGATCGAAGCATAGTTGTCGTCCGTGAGCACCATATCGGCGGCTTCTTTCGCGACATCGGTGCCGGTGATGCCCATCGCGACGCCGATGTCCGCCCGTTTCAGCGCCGGGGCGTCGTTTACGCCGTCGCCGGTCATCGCCACGATGTGCCCCTGCGCCTTCAGCGCATCCACGATGCGGACCTTGTGCTGAGGGGAAACCCGCGCATACACGTCGACCACGGAGGCCAGGGGCTGGAACTCCAGGTCCTCCAAATGGTCGAGCTCTTCTCCTGTCAGACCCTGGAGGCCCGGCGTGAACAGATGCAGGTCGCTGGCAATGGCCATCGCCGTGCGCTTGTGGTCGCCGGTGATCATGATCGTCTTGATCCCAGCCTGTCTGGCGCGGCGGATCGCTTCGCGCACCTCCGGGCGCGGTGGGTCGATCATGCCTACCAACCCGAGAAACACGCTGTCCCGCTCGATTTCCTCGGCGCGCGGTTCCTCCGGGACTTCGGGAAGCTCGCGGCAGGCGACCGCAAGCACGCGCAGGGCGTCCCCGGCCATCCCGTCCATCGCTTCCAAAATCGCTCTACGATCTGCCTCCGTGAGCGGGCGAACCTGTCCTCCGTCGAGGATGCGGTTGCACTGTTCCAGCACGAGGTCCGGCGCGCCCTTGGTGAAGGCCAGGTAGGGGCTCGCCGCAAGGAACGGAAGCCGCACGCCCGGTTCACGGACCGCCCAAGCGTGCACCGTCGTCATCCGCTTGCGGCTCGAATCGAACGGGATTTCCGCGACCCGCGGGAGCACCGTTCCGACCTCGTCGAGCCACAGGCCGGCCTTGGCCGCGAGGACCACAAGTGCTCCTTCCGTCGGATCCCCCACCATCCGGTAGCGCGCATCCCCTTCCCCCTCCACTTTCTCCAGCCGCGCATCGTTGCATAGCATCCCTCCCAGCAGCACGCCGGCCAGCGCCGGGTGCGCCTCCAGCGCAACGTCCTCTCCGTGCACGGTGATGCGGCCCCAGGGCTGATAGCCGCGGCCCTCGACGTTGTAGGTGCCCCCTAGCGTCCACGCCTTGACGACTGTCATCTCGTTCTGGGTCAGCGTCCCGGTCTTGTCGGAGCAGATGACGGTCGCGGACCCCAGTGTCTCCACGGTGGGGAGACTGCGGATCAGTGCGTGGCGTCGCAGCATCCGCTGGGTCCCCAACGCCAGGCAGACCGTGACCACTGCCGGCAGGCCCTCGGGGACGGCCGCAATCGCGAGGCTCACCGCCGTCATAAACATCTCCAGCGGATGCTGCTGGCGGAGCAAGCCCAGGACAAAGATCACGGCGCAGATGGCCAGGCAGGCGATCCCCAGGTAGCGTCCCAGCTGGTCCAGCTTGACCTGGAGGGGAGTAGGCTCTGTCTCGTAGGTGCGAAGCATCTGGGCGATCAAGCCGAGCTGCGTCCTGGAGCCCGTTGCCACGACGATCCCCTTGCCCCGGCCGTAGGTCACCAGTGTGCCCATGAAGGCGCTGTTTACCCGGTCTCCCACAGGGACGGGGGCCTCGAATACCTCGGCCGCACGCTTTTCTACCGGCACCGATTCTCCGGTGAGGGCGGATTCGTCGATGCGCAGGTTCACGCTCTCCACCAGTCGGAGGTCGGCCGGGACGTAGTTACCGGCTTCGATCAGCACCAGGTCGCCCGGAACCAGCTCCGGTGCGGGAACCGTCTGCACGTGGCCGTCCCGGATGACGCGCGCGCTCGGTGCGGCCATTTTGCGTAGCGCGCGGAGTGCGTTCTCCGCTCGGCTCTCCTGGACGACGCCAAACACCGCGTTCAGCAGCACGATCGCAAAGATCGCGCCGGCATCGATGAACTTTTCCCCGCTTTCCTCGTGCTCGAACAGGGCGATCCCCACGGAGATCACCGCTGCGGCGAGAAGGATAATCACAAGAAAGTTCTGGAACTGCGCAAGGAAGCGCTTCCATAGCGGGGTAGGCGCCTCTTCAGGGAGCTCGTTGCGGCCGTAGCGCGCCAGGAGGCCAGGGACAGCCTCACTGCTCAACCCTTTTTCCAGGTTGGTCCCCAGAGAAGCGGCCAACTCCGCCGGCGGCAGCCGGTAGGACGTTTCCGGAAGGTCATGCTCGTTCGCAGCGGCCATCTGTACCCTCTTGCAACAGGCTATCTGATGCGTGCATTATAAACGGAGGGGGTCCCTCGCGCAACTTTTCACCCGCGGAACGCTGTGCCATCTGCGGTAGCAACCGGGAGCGCTCCGAACAGATGTTGCCACTCCCGCACACAGATCCGGCTCAGCTGGGCAGGTCCTGACAACGGACACGGAACACAAGTTCCGTCGGAAACCGGAACCGCTCGATGTGCCAGTCCCGGCCGGAGGCAATTTCCTGGAAGCGCGCTTCGTAGGTGCGCACCATTCCTTTCTCCTTGCCGTGCAGGCTACGTGCCGGGAACGAAATGATCCAGTAGCGCACATCCAGCGCGTCGAGCAGCCGGCTGACCCCGTCGCGCTCCAGTCGATCCAGGCACGGGACGGCCTTGAGCAACCAGGCCAGATCCGCCCGAAGGGCCGGGGGATCCTGCAGGATATCGCGCACCTCTGCACGACCGG
>JBMFPK010000130.1:0-7135 GCA_049969155.1 Chloroflexia bacterium
CCCAGTGCCCGCTCGGTGGCCTGAACATAGGCCTCGTGGATGCGGCGGGTCAACAGATTGGCCACGAGCACATAGGCTACGATCTCCTGGTAAGCGCCGAACTCGAGAACCACGTGGATGCCTTGCCGCAGGCAGTCCAGGATCCGCGTTACGGAATCGTCCGTCACCTCGGGCCGCAAGAATTCCAGCCTCCGGAGCCGGCTGAGCTTCCGGTGAAGCGCCTGGAGCGAACCCACATGCAGCCCGAACGAGCCCGCGATCTCCTCCAGCTCCTCTGCATCCTGCATCTCGAGGAAACGACGGAGCCAACCCGGGCCCAAACGCTGGCCAAGCCGATGCACCGCATCGATCTGCGCTTGGGACAGATCGAGCGTCTCCTGCAGCATCTCGATGTCCTCGGGGCTGACCAGATCGTAGGGCACCTCGACACAAAAGTCGTATGGGACATTGCGCCGTTGCGTCGAGTGCGGGTCCAGCGTGAAGATGGCCACCTGCTCCGGGAACAGCCGCTTCATTCCCCACGCTTTTCCGTAGCGCGGGTCCTCGAAGGTGCCCTCCCAACCGTATTCGTTGTGCATGTCGAAAACGAGACTCACCGCACAGCCACTCCGTGCGATGCCGATCAGCAGAAGCCGCGTGAGGAACGTCTTGCCCGTGCCGGACTTGCCGAAGATGCCCGTCGAGCGCTCCACCAGCCGCGCAAGATCCACGCACACCGGCACCCCTTCCATATCGACCGGTGCGCCGATCGCAAAATGCTGCTCGTCTTCCTTCCCAAAGACCCGGGCGACTTCCTCAGGGCCGGCAGGATACACCGGGGCATAGTGAGCCGGCACCGTCTTGACCGGTTGCAGCGCTTCGAGGCCGCCTTCTCCGGCCGGAAAGGTCAGCATGGGAGCAACCGCGAGCAGCCCGAAGGTCCCCGTTCCACGCACGACCTGTGCTACAAGCGGGTCCGAGACCGGGGGCGGCGTGCGCACGAACTGCTCGTTCAGAAGGCCAAGCCGCACATCCGTGATCATCCCGAAGAAGCGATGCCGTTCTCCCTGGATCACCACGTAGCTCCCGACAGACACGTCCTCAACGGAAACCTCGCCGTCCAGACGCACGGTCAAACCTTCCGTCAGTGACCCGGAAATCACCAGTCCCAAGCGTCGGCTTCTCTCCATATCACACCTCCAGCCTCTTCTTTTGGGAGTATACCATGCCGGTTCCCGCACGGCAACCGAAGTTGCGCAAATGCCTGCCTCTGGTGTAGAATGCGCCTGGCTTGGCCCAGCAAGGAGGAGCGGTGTCCCAAGACGCTGTAGCGGCAAGGCGACAGCTGCCCGTAAGGGTCGGTGCGAGTCTTTCCAACCCTCTCCCCGCCCGCTGCAACATCCTGGCGCGGGTCCCTGTCGAGACCGGGGTACGCGGTCTGGGTATGAGACCCTGGAGGTACAGGTGATCCAATGGCAAGTGCTGCGCCGGAGGCTGCTGCTTTTCCTCGGGATCGGCTTGCTCGTCTTCCTCGGGCTCGCTGTGTGGGGCGGCATCCGGGAGGTTTGGAAGACGTTTCTGGGCTTCCGCTGGGTCCTGATGCCTCTAGCACTCGGTTTCACTGCCCTGAATTATGTCTTGCGCTGGTGGAAGTGGCACTACTACCTTCAGCACCTGGGCATCCGAGATGTCGGTTGGTACGAGAGTGCCCTGCTCTTCACGGCCGGAATGACGATGGCGGTTACCCCTGGCAAGCTGGGGGAGGTCTTCAAGTCCTACCTGCTGAAGCGTCTCAACGGCACCCCCATCAGCCTTTCCGCTCCCATCGTGGTGGCGGAACGCCTCACGGACGGTCTGGGGATGCTCCTCATCGCAGGGGCCGCTGCGGGGGCCGCGGTGCCCGGATTCGGTGAGCGGAGTGCACGGCTCTTCCTCGGCGTCGCGATCGGCCTGCTCCTGGCTGCAGCGCTGCTCGTCCTCGTGGCGCAGAACAGGCGCCTGGCCGTGCGGCTGCTTGCCCTCGCCGAGCGCTTCCGTGTCCTGCGCACGGCCAGCCAGCCCTTGAGCACCCTGTGCGAGAGCACGTACCAGCTGCTGCAGTGGAAACCGCTTCTCGCGATGACCCTGCAGAGCGCCCTCTCGTGGTTCGGCGAGTGCATCGCCGTCTACTACGTCCTCTACGGGTTGGGAGCAGCGCCCGGAGCGGCGACCCTCTGGCGGGGTTCCTTCATCTTCGCCGCGGGGACGCTACTGGGATTGGTCTCTTTCCTGCCCGGTGGGCTGCTGGTGACTGATGTGTCCTATGCTGGCCTGATCCACTCGCTGAACTTGCTCGACCGGGAAGGGGCGGCAACGGCCTCCTTCCTCATCCGACTCTTTACCCTCTGGTTCGGCGTGAGCCTGGGGGTGCTCGCACTGTTCCTTCTGGGCCGTCGCCTGGGCAGTCTGGACGAGTCACCGGAGTTCCGGAAGCGAAATATGCTATAATCGAACCAAAGCACCACCTGTACCGTCGGATGGCGGCGTTCCGACGCGGGCGGAGAACGGAGGCATCGTGTGAGCACGGGCAGGCAGTTTCCCAAGTGGGTTTGGTGGATCGTGGTGGGCCTCGGGCTGCTCGGGCTGCTGGCCGGGGTGTGCCTTTGGGGCACGCTCTTTGTCCTCGGAGAGGCCGGGCGCGGTGCGAGCTTCCCTGGAGCTAGACAAAAGATCGCGCTCGTGCGTGTAGAAGGCGTGATCGTCTCCGGGCGCTACAGCCTGAACGCGATCTACTCGAGCGTCGCCCCTGCGCAAACCATCGCGGAGCAGCTGGATGCCGCAGCGCGCGACCCTTCCGTCGTCGCGGTCATCCTGCGCATCAACAGCCCCGGGGGCGGCGTCGTGCCTTCGGACGAGATCTACCGGGCAGTGAAACGCGTGCGTGCCGCCGGGAAGCCGGTCGTGGCCTCGATGGGCGACATGGCCGCTTCCGGTGGCTACTACATCGCCGCGGGAGCCGACTATATCGTGGCGAATCCTCACACGACCACCGGTAGCATCGGCGTAATCATGACCATCCTGAACTTGGAGGGGCTCTACGAGAAGCTGGGGGTGGCGCAGGAAGTCATCAAGAGCAGCCGCTTCAAGGACATCGGGTCCCCTGCCCGTCCTCTGACGGAGGAAGAACGCGCCATCCTGCAGGGTCTCGTCGACCAGGCCTACGAGGCGTTCGTGCGCGTCGTGGCGGAAGGTCGCAGCCTGCCGATCGAAACCGTGCGGGAACTGGCGGACGGCCGGATCTACTCCGGCCAACAGGCGTTGGACAAGCGATTGGTGGACGAACTCGGGGGAATCCCGGAAGCGCTAGAGGCGGCACGCAGGCTTTCCGGTGTGCCCCAGGCTCGCCTCGTGGAGCCTCCGACGCCCTCGTGGCTGGAAATCGCGCTTGGCGCGCTGCGGCCCGTCACCGCACCGGAGGTACGGGAGATCCTCGGGCTCGATCAGCCGCTCTCTCTGCAGTACCTCTACTCGCCTGAGGTACGCTAGTCCGCGCACCGCAGGGGGTCAACCCATGAGGATCGCCTTCTTCGTGTACGAATACCCGCCGGTGATCGTGGGCGGGTTGGGCACCTATGCGACATACATGACCCGCACCCTGGTGCGACAGGGGCACGACGTCGTGGTGCTCACGATGAACCAGGATGGGGCGCTCAAGACCCGGGAGGTCGTGGCCGGCGTGGAGGTACATCGTCCGATCGGCGTCGACGCGACCAACGTCTTTCCCCTCCTCCTGAACGAGGAACTCCGACAATGGGGGAGCTTTTTCAACGACATCTTTGTCTACAACGTGCTCGCCGCGAGCAAGTTCCTGAACGACCTTATCGGGAAAGAGGGTGCGCATTTCGACATCGTAGCCGTGCACGACTGGCTGAGCGCCATCGCCGGACTGATCGTCCGGAACCATACCGACCTCCCGGTGGTGTTCCACGTGCACAGCACGGAATGGGGCCGCCGGGGAGATGCCGGTTCGCCGTTCGTCGGCCGGCTGGAACGCGAGATGGCCTTCCAGGCACACCGGATCATCACCGTCAGCCACGCGATGCAGGAGGATCTGGTGCGCCACGGCTGGTCCGGGGCAACGATCCGGGTTGTGTGGAACGGCGTCGACCCATCGGTGTACGATCCGACGCGCGTGCCTCGCGAAGAAGTAGAGTCGCTCCGTGCGACCTACGGCATCGGCCGCGACGAGCCGATGATCCTTTTTGTGGGCCGGCTCACCTGGGTAAAGGGGGTGCGCAACCTGATCCAGGCCATGCCGGCCGTGCTGGCTGAATACCCTCAGGCAAAGCTGGTCATCCTGGGAAAAGGCGAGGAGCAGCACGACATCGACGACCTGGTGCATCGGCTGGATCTGGCCGGCCGTGTGATCACGCGCTACGCCTTCGTCCCCGAGTGGGAGCGCATCGTCCACTACGCGGCGGCGGACGTGTGCGTTTTCCCCTCGGTCTACGAACCGTTCGGCATCGTTTCCCTGGAAGCGATGTCTATGGCGCGCCCGGTCGTGGTCGGTGCCAACGGAGTGGTGGGCTTCCGGGAGCAGGTGGTTCCCTCGGGTCCGGACCAGAACGGGGTCCACGTGAATGGGAACGACCCCGCGGACATCGCCTGGGGCATACGGGTCCTGCTCGGAGATCCCACCAAGGCCCGGGAGATGGGGGCCCGGGGCCGTACCCGCGTGCTCCGTTACTTCACCTGGGAAAGCGCCGCGCGCCAGACGGCGGAAGTTTACCAGGAGCTTCTCGCGCCCTCAGGGGAGACCACGCCCTCCGCCCAGCCATGAACGAACATCCCGAGCACGATGACCGAACCGTCCTGGTTGCGATGAGCGGCGGGGTCGATTCGTCGCTGGCGGCGGCCCTGCTCCTCGAGCAGGGGTACCGCGTGACCGGCGTGACCCTGCACCTGTGGCGCGGAGAACCCTCGTGGCAACCCCGGCAGAGCGCGTGCTGCTCGCTGGACGCTGCAGAAAACGCCCGCCGCGTGTGCCAGAAGCTGGGCATCCCCCACTATGTGCTGAACGTCGCGGACGCTTTTCTGTCCCGCGTGGTCGAACCTTTCGTAAGAGAATACGCCCGGGGTCGCACGCCGAACCCGTGCATCGCCTGCAACCGGGAGATCAAGTTTCGGCTGCTGCTCGAACGTGCCCGGGCTCTCGGGTTCCGGTACCTGGCAACGGGGCATTACGCGCGCATCGTCTGTGAACGGCAAGGTTCGCGCACACAATGGCACCTTCTCCGCGGCGTCGATCCGCAGAAGGATCAATCGTACGTGCTCTACATGCTCGGGCAGCAGGAGATCCAGCACCTGCTCTTCCCTCTGGGTGAATTTCGCAAGCAGGAGGTGCGGCGTGAGGCGGCGCGGCGCGGCCTGCCCACTGCGGGCCGGGCCGAAAGCCAGGAGATCTGCTTCATCGCCGATGGGGATTACCGGGCCTTTCTGTCCAGACAGGACCGCGAAATTGTGCGCCCCGGTCCGATCCGGGACCTCTCCGGAAAGTTGCTCGGCGTGCACCGAGGGCTGGCGTTCTATACGGTCGGACAGCGGAAAGGGCTCGGTGTGTCCGGCCAGCCGCGGCCACTCTTTGTGGTCGCGCTGGACCCAGCCGAGAACGCCCTGATCGTCGGTCCCGAGGAAGCGCTCTACGCCCGCGGCCTGGAGGCGGAAGGCGTTTCCTTTGTCTCCGGCGATTGGCCGGGAGAGCCGCTCCGGGTCAGCGCACAGGTACGGTACCGCTCGCCGGCTGTGCCGGCCACGCTGGCCCCTGCCGGGAGGGCGGAGGTACGGCTGGAGTTCGACGTCCCGCAACGGGCGATCACACCCGGGCAGGCAGTGGTGTTCTATCGGGGCGAAGAAGTACTCGGGGGAGGAACCATTCGCACGGCCATCCGCTAATCCTTCAAGGGAAAGCCTGTCGATCCTACGGCGCCGTGGCCTCCACCACCTGCGCTCCGGTGATCGCGATCAGGTCCTGGACGCGCAGGCGAAGGTTGATTCCACGGCGGCCGGCACTCACCAGAATCTGTGCCTCCTCGAGGGCAGCGCGGTCGATGTATGTCCGATAGCCCCGGTGGAGCAGGGCTAGGGCCGAGATCCCACCGACCTGCAGGCCGGTCCACGCTTCCGCCTCTCGGCGGGTCGCCATGCGGAGCCTCTTGACCCCCAAGGCGCGCGCCAGCCGGGCAAGATCGAGCTCCCGATCGCCCGGCACCAGCACCAGAATGGGACGGCCATCGGGGTGCGCCACGACGAGCGTCTTGTAGACCTGACGTACCGGAAAGCCGAGCGCCTCGGCCACACCTTCCGCGGAGTGGATGTCCGGGGAAAAGTAGAACGGTTCGTACGAAATCCCGTGGGCGTCCAGAAACCGCATGGCGTTCGTCTTGAGTGCCACGGCGCCTGTCCCCCACTACCCTGGGTAGACCATCCACAAGCGCGGCACCAAGTAGCGCCGCAGGTCCAACCCATGGACGCACTCCTCAGCGTCCCTCAGGAACGGCCATCGGGAAGAGCGGCCGGGCCATCTGCGGTATCACCGGCTGACGCATACGCTTCGAGGATCTCGCGGGCCTCTGCCAGCAGGCTCTCGGGAACGAGGAGGCGGTGCGCGCCGAAGCCGTCCAGCGTCAAGCCCAGCAGCGGACCGGCTTCTCGCTGGATCGCAACTGGGATGCCTTCCTGCTCCAGGAGTCCCTTCAGCAGGAATGCCTGCGGTTCTCCATAGGCGGTCCACGCCACAACGAGCGGTTCGCTCGGGTCGAACGGCCTCCAGACCGGGCGCGCCGGCAGAAGGAGGTGCCCGCAATCCGGGCAGGTCTCAGCAGGTTCCGGCTGCTCTTTGCGGCAGTTCGGACAGTACGGCAAAGCTGCTTCCTCCTTCGGCCCGGCCGGTGACAGGGACGAGTACGTCCGGTTCCATTCTAGCCTTACGGGGTACCCCTGTCAAGCCGAGAACTGCTGAAGTTCGGACTTGAGTTCGGACAGATACAGCAAAGGGGGACCTTCCTTTTTGGTAAACTAGTTCCCGAGATACCAAACCAAGAAGGATGGCAAGACGAAGGGCTTTTGGCTCCTGGTTTTGGCCACCCCCTATCGTGGGCGAGCAATCCCCTTTGGCTTC
>JBMFPK010000131.1:0-7113 GCA_049969155.1 Chloroflexia bacterium
CGTCCGGTGCTCGAGGACATCCGCCTGCGGCTCCCCGCCACGTTCGAGCTGGTGACATCGGCCATGCTCCTGATCGTCTTCGGCGGGGTACCGCTCGGGGTGTTGGCCGCTGCCCGTCCCCGGGGGATCGTGGCGCGCTTCGCCCAACTCCTCTCGCAGTTGGGCGTGAGCATGCCCTCCTTTTGGGTCGGCCTGTTGCTGATCTACTTCTTCTTCTTCCGCCTGCACTGGTTCCCCGCACCCCTGGGCCGGCTCACCGATCAGATCGCGGCCCCCCCGAGGGTAACCGGGCTGCTCCTGGTCGATAGCCTGCTCGCACGCGATCATCAGGCCTTCCGCTCCGCCCTGGGCCACCTGGTGCTGCCGGCTGTCACGCTCGCCCTCGGCTCGGTGCCCGCCACCCTGCAGATCACCCGCACGACGCTGCTCCAGGTCCTCGCCAGCGACTATATCCGCACCGCGCGCGCCTACGGGATGCCCCCTCGCACGATCTACTTCCGGTACGCCCTCAAGAACGTCATCGTCCCCCTGATCACCGTTCTGGCGATGACCTTCGGGTACCTGATGAGCGGCACGGTACTTGTGGAAACGGTCTTCGCTTGGCCTGGACTCGGGCTCTATGCGGTGGACGCCATGAACCATTTTGACTACGAGCCGATCGTCGGAGTCGTGCTCTTGAGTGCCCTCTTCTACGCCCTCGCCTACCTGGTCGCGGATCTGGTCTCCTTCGCTGTGGATCCGCGCATCCGAGCCCAGTGAACGGCGCGGGAAAGGTCGCCTATGGCCGAAATGCCGATTGTCGAAACGCCTGCCGTCCTGTTCCGCCGCCCCCGCTGGCACACCGTGCGCCGGTGGCTCTTCTGTCCGCCGGTGATCATCCTCGCGCTTCTCGTCCTCGGCGCGGCCTTTGCCCCGCAGCTCGCGCCCTACGACCCGCTCACCCCTTTGCCGGGGGAGAAACTTCAGCCCCCTTCAGCCCGCCACTGGTTCGGCACCGACCCCTACGGCATGGACATCTTTTCGCGGGTGCTTTTTGCTACGCGGACCGACCTCACCGTGGCCGTGCTCTCGGTGCTGCTGGGCATCGCCGCCGGGATCCCGCTGGGAGCGCTGGCCGGCTATATGGGGGGCTGGGTGGACGAGGCGCTGACCCGTCTGACCGAAGTGATGCAGGCCTTCCCCCAGATCCTTTTCGCGATGGCGGTCATGGCCGCCCTAGGGAACAACCTGGTCAACCTGGTGCTGATCTTGGCCTTCCTGAACATCCCGGTCTACCTGAAAATGGTGCGCAGCGTGACCCTGCCCTTGCGGGATAGCGACTTTGTGCTCGCCGCTCGCTGTGCCGGACACACGACCGGTTCCCTGGTCGTGCGCCACATTATCCCCAACACCCTGGTGCCGGTCTTTTCCCAGTTCTCGCTCAGCTGTTCCTATGCCGTGCAGATGGTCGCCGGCTTGAGCTTCATCGGCCTGGGGGTCAAGATCCCACATCCGGAGTGGGGCTCGATGATCAGCCTGGGGGCCAACTACATCGTCTTCGGGATGTGGTGGCCGGCTCTCTTCCCAGGACTGGCAACCTTCCTTGCGGCCTTTGCACTGCACGATCTGGGGCAGCGTTTGCGCCGCTCCATCCTGCGCGAGGCGGAAGGATGAGCGAGCAAGCCCTGCTCGAGGTGCGAGAACTGTATGCCCTCGTCGGGCCGCGCGAACGGCCCGTGCACGCGGTGCGCGGCGTGTCCTTCACCGTGCGCCGAGGCGCACGCCTGGGGGTGATCGGCGAGAGCGGTTCCGGCAAGTCGATGACCGCGCTTTCCATCCTGCGCCTCCTCCCACCGAGCGGCGTCATCCGCGGCGGGAGAGTGCTCTATGACGAGCAGGACCTCCTGCGCCTCCCCGAATCCCAGATGCAGCGCCTGCGCGGCCGGGAGATCAGCCTGATCTTCCAGAACGCGGCCGCTGCCCTGAACCCCCTTTTCCCCGTAGGACAGCAGATCGCCGATGTCTACCGCCATCACGAAGGGGCGAGTCCCCGCGAGGCATGGGAACGTGCCGTGGCAATGCTCGACGCAATGGGCATTCCGGACGCTCCTCGCCGGGCCCGGGCCTACCCCCACCAGTACAGCGGCGGCATGGCCCAGCGGGCGATGATCGCCATGGCGCTCATCTGCTCGCCGCGCCTCCTCATCGCGGACGAGCCGACCACCGGACTAGACCTCACCATCCAGGCCCAGGTGCTGGACCTGATCCAGGAGCAGGTCCAGCGTTCGGGCACTTCCTTGGTGCTGATTTCCCACGATATCGCGGTAATCGCCGAAGTGTGCGATGAGGTGGTCGTTATGTACGCGGGTGAGGTGGTGGAAAGCGGGCCGCTCGCGACGGTGCTCCGGGCGCCGGCGAACCCGTACACCCGGGCGCTGCTCGATTGCTTCGAGCCGAAGGACGGCCGGCGCCTGCCCTACATCGCTGGCCGCGTTCCCCAGCTGTACGAGGAGCCCGTCGGATGCGCCTTTGTGAACCGCTGTCCACAGGCCCGCGAGATGTGCCGAGAGGTCCGTCCGCCCCTGGTGGAGATCGCCCCGGGACATCGTGTCGCCTGTCACGCTGTGTGAGGCTACGATGGGATCCACGGAAAAGGACCGCCTGCCGATCCTGGAAGCCCGCGAACTCGTGAAGCGCTTCCGTGTGCGCCAGTCGCTGGCCCGGCATACAGTGGTGACCGCCGTGAATGGGGTTTCTTTCTCCGTACGGCCTAGGGAGACGGTAGCTCTGGTCGGGGAAAGCGGATGTGGCAAGACCACCGTGGGCAAACTCGCGCTTGGGTTCCTGCCTCCGGATGCCGGCCAGGTGCGGTTTCGCGACAAACCGCTAAACGCCCTCTCCGGCGAGGAGCGGCTGGCCTACCGGCGCTCCGTGCAGATGGTCTTTCAGAACCCCCTGGCCTCCTTCAACCCCATGATGTCCATCGGCGCCACCCTCCTGGACGCCCTGCGCCTGCGGAACGACCTGAGCCGCAGCGAGAAAGAAGCCGAGGTCATCCGCCTGCTGCAGCGCGTGGGCCTGGAGCCGGAGATGGCCACCCGCTACCCTTCCGAGATGAGCGGGGGACAACTGCAACGCGTGGGCGTGGCACGCGCGCTGGCTCCCGGCCCCTCGTTCATCTTCCTTGACGAGCCCACATCCGCCCTCGATATGTCGGTGCGCGGGCAGGTGATCAACCTGCTCCTGGATCTGCAGGCGGATCGTGGACTCGCCTACCTCCTCGTGTCCCACGATCTGCGCGTGGTCCGTGCGATGGCGCACTATATGCTCGTGATGTACCTGGGACAGGTCCTGGAGGAAGGCCCCGTGGAAGAAGTGCTGTCCCGCCCGCTTCACCCCTATACCCAGAGCCTCCTTGCAGCCACGCTGCTGGGTTTCCTCGCACAGGCTCCGGCCGTGCGACGCGTCCGCGTGCGAGGCGAGGTCTTGCAACTGCCGCCCGGTTACCACGGGTGCAGCCTCTACCGCCGCTGTCCTCTTGTGGCCGAACGCTGCCAGCAGGAACCCCAGCGACTGGCCGAGGTGTCTCCGGGCCATTGGGTACGCTGCTGGCGCGTGCTGGAAGGCGCTTGCTGACGGCACGCTCAGCGCGAAAGGAGGATCCTTATGCCAACGGTTATCTACAGCAAACAGCTCATCGCTGACCCCGCCCTTCCTCCGATTCCCCAGGGAGTCGTGGTGGTCGAAGGGGAGCGCATCGTCGCCGTCGGAAGGCGCGAGGAAATCCAGGTGCCGCCCGACAGCACGACGATCGACTGCCGTGAGGAAACCGTCCTCCCGGGGCTGATCGATACCCATGCCCATATCACCGCCGACAACCGCTACGGCTATGCCCTGGAGAGCCACGAGGCGCTCGATCTGCCAACGCTCGTGCTGCGTGGCTCTATGAGCCTCCGCGACGACCTGGCCTCTGGGGTCACCACGATGCGCACACTCGGCGACCGGGAT
Organism: Chloroflexia bacterium; assembly: GCA_049969155.1. Lineage (GTDB taxonomy): Bacteria > Chloroflexota > Chloroflexia > DTKN01 > DTKN01 > DAOTVY01. Next base: position 3,988 of record JBMFPK010000131.1, read on the forward strand.
GACGTGGAGCTCCGCTTCCGCGAGGCGATCCGGCGGGGCGAGATCCCCGGTCCCCGCCTGGTCATCTGCGTGCGCGCCCTGCGGCCGAGCCACGGGACCGCGGCCATGTTGGGCTTCCCTGCCGACGGTCCGGAGGAGATCCGCAAGCGCATCCGCGAGAACTTTTTTATGGGCGCGCAGTGCACCAAGGTCTTTGCCACCAACGTGCAGAACGGCCCAGGCTTCCTCGACTACCTTCGGGGAGACCTGACATGCGAACCCGCTTACACGAAGGAGGAACTGCGCGCCGCCGTGGAAGAGAGCCACGCCCTGGGTATGAAGGTTGCCGCCCACGCCATCGGCGGCCCGGCGATGCGCTGGGCCATGGAGGCCGGCGTGGACAGCATCGAGCACGGGAACTTGCTCGAGGAGCAGGACATCGAATGGATGCTCCGTTACGGCACCTACCTGAGCGATCCGAACCTCCAGCTCTTCTTCGACGAGGAAACCGGCTTCGAGACGTTCCCTACCTGGAAGTACGACTGGTGGCGAGAAAAGGTCGAGCGGGCCAGGGAGCAGACCGCACGCTACCTGCCGGAAGCCATCCGCGCTGGCGTCAAGGTGTGCCTCGCGACCGATAGCACCCACGCGTCGCTCTGGCGCGAAGCCCACCATCTGGTGGGGCTGGGGGTGCCCAACCGGTATGCCCTGCTTGCTCTGACCAAGTACAGCGCGGAGCTGCTGGGCCTGGCAGACCAGGTGGGAACACTCGCCCCCGGGAAAATCGCCGACATCATCGCCGTACGGGGAGATCCGCTCGCGGATATCCTGGCGTTGCGCGATGTGCGAATGGTGATGAAAGCCGGCCGTCGTTGCGAACCCCAACGGAGCAACCTCCCTTGAGAGGGACGACAGGGCAGTATGGTACAATGGGCATAGCGACCGGGGGCTGCCGACGAAAAAGAAGGGTTCCGCACGGATTCCGATTTGGACGAAGGAGGGTGTGATGCGTCGTCGCAGAGTGGGCATCCTGACTTTCTCGGATGGACGCGACTTTGCCTACCGCCAGCTGTATGAGATGAACCGCCACTTTCAGAACCGGTTGGTCCAGGCGCTCGAGGACACCGGAGAGATCGAGCCGATCGCCGGGGAGATCGTCGGAACCCCCGAGCAGGCAAGGAACGAAGCCAGACGCCTGGCCGATGCCGCCGTGGAGTGCACCATCCTGAACTACGCCGTATGGGCCTTCCCGCACCTGACGGCGATCGCCAGCCAGTTCGCCCCCGGCCCCTTCCTCTGCTTTTCCAACATCAACCCGGAGTACCCGGGGCTGGTCGGGATGCTGGCCTCGGCAGGGGCTCTGGAGGCCATCGGGGTCTTCCATCACCGGATCTCCGGCGATATCGCCGACCCCGCCGTGCGCGCACGCGTGCTCACGTTCCTCCGTGCTGCCAGCGCCGTACATCGCCTCAGAGGGGAAACCTACGGCATCTTCGGCGGGCGCTCGATGGGCATGTACACCGCCGTCCCCGACCTGGCCCAGTGGCAGCGCGATTTCGGCATCGATATCGAGCACATCGACCAGTGGGAAATCGTGCGCCGGGCAGCCGAGGTGCCGCAAGAGCGGGTCACCGCGGCCCGCCGCTGGCTGGAGGAAATGTGCGCTGTCGTAGCCTACGACGGGAAAAACCTGACCCCCGAGACGCTGGAACGGCAGGTCCGCAGCTATTACGCGCTCCGTGCGCTGATCGATGAGTGGAAGCTCGATTTTTGCGGGATCAAGGGGCAGCCGGAGCTGACAAACGCCTTCTGCACGATGGACCTGACCGAAGCTTTCCTGAACGACCCGTACGACTGGGATGGCCCCCACGAGCCGATCGTCTGTGCCACCGAAGCCGATTCGGACGGCGCGCTGACGATGGAGATCCTCAAGCACCTTTCTGGTACCCCCGTCCTCTTTGCCGATGTGCGCCACTACGATGCCGAGGACGACTGCTGGCACCTCGTGAACTCGGGCCAGCACCCGACCTATTTCGCCGGCCGCTCCTTCGATCCCCGCGAGAACCTTTCCCGAGTGCGCCTGCTCCCGGAGATCTTCTACTTCCCCGCCGGCGGGGCCTCCGTGCAGCATATCGCTGCCCCAGGTCAGGTGACGCTCGCGCGGCTGTCCCGCCGGAACGGCCGCTACTGGATGGCGATCCTCCCGGCCACCTTCCTGGACTTGCCTCCGGAGAAAGCGGAGGAGAAGGCCCGCGCGACGACCTGGGAATGGCCCCACGCGTTCGCCCGTTTCCAGGTTTCCCCGGAGGCGTTCGTAGCCGTTTACAGCTCCAACCACATCCACGGAGTCTATGGGACTTGGGTCGAGGAGCTGCGCTGGGTGTGCCGCATCCTGGGGATCGAGGCTGTCGTCCTGGGGGGCGAAACGTAGGGACCGGCCGGGTCAAGCGCCCCAGAACGTGCACCGGGCCCCCGGCTCCTGCAGAAGCCGGGGGCCCGGCGGCTTTCCCTAGCGATCGCGGTCCGCATAGACCGCGATGAACTCGTCCCAGTGGGTGCGCTGTGCGAAGAGGAGGGTGCGATAGTACTCAAAGTCGTTCTCGGGCGAGGAGGGCTCGTCCAGGTCCCCCCGCGTCCGTGGCCAGAAGATCCCGATGCCGTGAGCGTCCTTGTAGCCGTTCTTGTGCCACTCGTATAGCACAACCGCCGTTACGGCATCCATCACCGCTTGGCTCTTGGCCTGGATCGACGGATCGCTCACGCGGGCCTTGATTTCCTTCGCAGCGTCATAGAGGTCCTTGTTCGTCGGGTCGGCCATCGCCTGGGTGAATTTGTAGGCCTTGTCGTAGGCGGACTGGTAGGTCGGCAGCCCGTCCAGCAGGGCGATCGACCACTCGTCCACGGCTCTCAAGAGGGTATCCCAGGCCTCGTTCAAGGCCACGGCAGCACTGGTCCAGTCCGTCATGCTGCGCGCGAGTTCAATCGCGAGCTGTTCCCCGGTCATCATGGGATTGGCCTGGAGCGCCGTGAGCACCTGGTCATACTCGAAACCGTTCCAGCCCACATCCTCTTGGGAAGCCGCGATCGCCTGGGCGTACCCGCGCCAGGTCGTCTCGACCTCGATCATCTGCTGCTCGCAGGCGTCGT
>JBMFPK010000132.1:0-7081 GCA_049969155.1 Chloroflexia bacterium
GGATCCTGGTGGACTCCAGCGCGATCATCGACGGTCGGATCGCGGATCTGTGTCGCACAGGATTCCTCACGGGCCCGCTCATCGTACCCCGGTTCATCCTGCGCGAACTGCAGCGGATTGCGGACGCAGACGATGCGGTACGGCGAAAGCGTGGACGACGCGGCTTGGAAGTCCTGAACCGCTTGCAGAAAGAAGGAGCCGTCCCCGTACAAATCTCGGATCTGGATGTGCCGGAAGCCCGGGACGTGGACACGAAGCTGGTGCAGCTCGCACGGGCGCACGGCTGGCCGATCCTGACCACGGACTATAACCTGAACCGCGTGGCGGAGCTCCAGGGCGTGACCGTGCTGAACATCCACGACCTGGCGCAAAGCGTACGGCCCGTGGTGCAGCCGGGCGAAGAGCTGACCGTCCAGCTTGTGCACGAAGGGAAAGAACCCGGTCAGGGAGTCGGTTACCTGGACGATGGCACCATGGTGGTCGTGGAAGGCGGAAAGGATCGGGTGGGGCAGCAGCTTCATGTGACCGTGAGCCGGTTGCTTTCCACCTCTGCCGGTCGGATCGTCTTCGCCCACCTGACCCAGGGCAAGGGGAACGCGCAGGAGAAGTAGGCCGTGTTCCTCGGGGATCGGGTCTACGCCCTGATCGTGGCCGCCGGTCGGAGCACGCGCATGGGCAGGGACAAGCTCTTCGTGCGGCTCGGCGATCGGCTGTTGCTGGCCCATTCGGTAGAGGCATTCCTCGCCCATTCCGCAGTCGACGGAATCCTGGTCGCGGTGCGCAAGGAGCGGCTGACACAGTGCGTCCGACTGGCACAGCGCCGGAGCTGGCCTGCCTGCGTGCGCTTCTGCACCGGAGGGGAACGTCGCCAGGATACGGTGCGGTTGGGGCTTCAGGCCCTCCCGACGGATGGTTGGGTGCTTGTCCACGATGGGGCGCGGCCGCTCGTGTCCCCAGAGCTCATCGCGCGCGGCCTCGAGGCCGCGGTGAAAGTGGGCGCGGCGGTTCCGGCCCTGCCGGTCGTAGACACGGTCAAGCGCGTTTCCGAGCGAGGTCTCGTGGAAGAGACGCTCCCGCGCGAGCGCCTCGTGGCCGTCCAGACACCCCAGGTGTTCCGCATCGGGTTGCTCCGGGAGGCGCACGAGCGGCTCGGGCAGGGAGCGCAGACGTTCACCGACGACGCCTCTTTGCTGGAAGCGTTGGGGATGCCGGTCGCGGTGTTCGCGGGCGACCCGGTGAACGTGAAGGTGACCACGCAGGAAGACCTCGAATATGTCCGATCGCTGTGGCGCCGTCGGAGGAGAGCGGATGGAGGCGTGGCGGGTCGGGCTGGGATATGATGTTCACCGCCTGAGGGCCGGGCGTCGATTGGTGCTGGGCGGGGTGGAAATCCCGTACGGGCGGGGACTAGTGGGCCATTCGGACGGCGATGTCGTGACCCATGCGCTTATGGATGCCCTGCTCGGAGCAGCGGGGCTGGGGGACATCGGGGTCCATTTCCCTCCTGAGGATCCGGCCTTCAAAGATGCAGACAGCCTCGTGTTGCTGGAAGAAGTCATGCGACGGCTCGGAAAGGCCGGCTGGAGGCCGCAACAGGTCAGTATCGTGCTTGTGGCCGAGCGGCCGCGCCTCTCCGCGTACGTGGCCGAGATGCGACGCCGGCTGGCCGGGGTGCTCGGGGTACCCGCGGACGCCGTAGGTATCCAGGTGACGACGAACGAAGGGTTGGGAGCCCTGGGCCGGCAAGAGGGGATGGCCGCCTGGGCAACAGCGCTCGTGCGGCGAGAAGGAGGCCCACCGTGAAGGAGGGTAATTCCGAGAAGGCTGCGCGTCTCGTCGCCCAGAGTCGCCGCGCGGTGGCGCTGACCGGAGCCGGGATCAGCACGCCGTCGGGGATTCGCGATTTCCGCTCGCCCGGTACCGGGCACTGGAGCCAGGTCGACCCGATCGAGGTCGCCTCCATCCACAGCTTCCTCCGGCATCCGGAGCGCTTCTATGCCTGGTTCGCCGATTCCTGGCAGGAGATGGCCGCAGCAGAACCGAACCCGGCCCATCTCGCGCTGGCAGAACTGGAGAAGCGGGGCATCCTGCGCGCGGTGGTCACACAGAACATCGACGGACTGCATCAGAAAGCCGGCTCAAGGGAAGTTCTAGAACTGCACGGCAACGCGCGCATGGCGGCGTGCCTGCGGTGTGGAGCGCAACAGAGCACGGAAGATGCGCTGGTCTCGTTCCGGCGGACGGGAAAGGTCCCCCGCTGCGGCTGCGGCGGGTTGATCAAGCCTACCGTCGTGCTTTTCGGGGAACCTTTGCCAGCGGATGTGCTGCACCGCGCGCAGAGAGAAGTGGCCCAAAGTGACCTGTTGCTGGTGATCGGCTCCTCGCTCGCTGTGACCCCAGCGGCGGACCTGCCCTGGCTCGCCGTCCGGACGGGTACCCCGATCGTCGTCTGCAACCGAGACGAGACCTGGGTGGACCGGTTCGCTCAAGCCGTGGTCCGCGAGGACGTCGCCCAGAGCGTGCCGGCGCTCCTCCGAGGGATCGCTTAAGGAACGACGTCGAACGGGCCTTGACGATTCAGGGGCCGACGCCCAGCGGCTCTCCTCAAGGCAACAGGTGGAACGCCGAGGTCAAGATACGCAGGACGACGAGTGCCGCAAAGAGGGAAAAAGCCAGGATCGCGATGCGAATCAGATCTCCTCGCACGTGCGCGTACTGGGCCGGATCGACAAACGATGCCCGCCGATCCCCGATGTGGTAGCGGGAGACGGTGGACGTCCGTGAAGATGTCTTCTGGGCAACACGGCTTCGCTGAGTCTTCTTGGGCATGGTTCCTCCGGGATCAGGCTGGTTCGCTGTCCAGGGCGGCGGCGAACAGGAGCACGTCGCTTTCGCCCTCGTTGCGCCAGGAGAACGGCGTGCGACGGCGCTGGTAGAGTACATCTCCCGGCCGCAGCCGCTGGGCCTCGTCGCCCGTTGTGCAGACGAGCTCACCCTGCAGGACGTAGTAGAGGGCTCGGGCTACGGGAAGCAGCGGTCCTTCGCCCCGAGCGCCGGGCCGAAGGGCGATGAGCTCCGCGATAGAGGCATGCGCCTCTTCCGGAAAGAGGCCGCAGCGCTTCACAGGCCCCGTGTCGCCGCGCAGGTTCTTTTCGATCCCGCGGACCACGAGCGCGTGCGGCACAAGCTCGTCGGCAAAGAAATAGGTCATCGGCACGTTGAAAAACATGGCCACTTTGCGCAAGTTGCCGACGGAGATGTTTACGATCCCCCGTTCCAGGCGGCTGAGAAAAGAAGGGGTGAGCCCGGAACCTTCGGAAACCTGCTGCAGGGTATACCCGCGTTCTCGTCTCAGATGGCGCAACCGTTCCCCGAGAGTGGGCATAGCCGCCCTCCTTATGGGGTTCTATTGGCGCGCACCGCGCGCACGGTACAACACGATCCGTGCGCCTATTGTACCACAGGAAGGGCCGGCCGGGAAGCCCGGCCGGCCCCGGGTCCTTTGACTACTGCAGTTCCACAACCGCGCCGGCTTCCTCGAGCTTCTTGCGCGCGGCTTCCGCCTGCTCCCGGCTCACCTTCTCCAGCACCGTCTTGGGGGCCCCTTCAACCAGGTCCTTGGCCTCCTTCAGGCCGAGGCCCGGCACGAGTTCACGGACGACCTTGATCACCTGGATCTTCTTCGGGCCGCCGTCCTTCAGGATGACGGTGAATTCGGTCTTTTCCTCAGCCGGAGCGGCCGCTTCGGCCGCGGGTGCGCCGGCAGGAGCCGCCGGCATCGCCGCCACGGCCACAGGAGCTGCTGCGGAGATGCCCCAGCGCTCCTGCATCATCTTCACCAGCTCTGCCACTTCCAGGACGGTCAGACCCTCGATCTCGCCGAGGATCTTTTCGAGCTTTTCCGATGCCATTGTTTCCTCCTCAGACCTGCTTCCTATTCAGACTGCTTCGGCTTGTCCTTCGGACCGCTTCTGCAACAGGTACACGAGCTGACGCAACGCTTCCGAGAGGCCTCCGGCTAGGCTCGCCAGCGGACCCTGGACCGCCCCGAGGAGTTGACCCAGCAACACGGGGCGCGGGGGCAGGGTGGCCAGGAACTGGATCCGATCGGGAGCGAGCACCTGCCCGGGCATCCACCCACCTTTGACCTGCAATGCAGGCAGCTCCATTTGCTGGGCCGTGAGCACCCGGGCGACGGCGACAGGGTCCTCGTGAGCGAAGGCGACGGCGGTCGGACCCTCCAGGTAGGGCTCCAGGCCCGTGATCCCTTCTTCCTGCAGGGCGATCTTCAACAGGGTGTTCTTGACCACGTGGTAGCGGGCACCGGTCTTTTCCAAGCTGCGACGCAGCCCGGTCAGCGCGGCCACGTTGAGGCCCCGGTAGTCGGTGAGAACGACCAGCTGGCTCTTGGCGAGCTGATCGCGCAGGAAGGCGACCATTTCGCGCTTTTTTTCTGTCGGCATGCAAACCTCCTGTCCGCTCCATAAACGACGGGGCTCCTGCGCCCCAGACACAGGAGCCCGCTGGCGGCCAGAGCCGCCGGAGCACCACTGACGCCTCGGCAGGCGGGAGACCCTTTCATCCCTGAGGGAACCTGCTGTCTGGGGCGACTCGTTGGTTCAACCGTAACGATACGAACTCACACGGCCGGTTTCAGTGCCATCGCCTCCGCAAGGTCCAGCTTGATGCCCGGGCCCATCGTTGGGCTCAGGGCGATATTTCGGACGTAGGTGCCCTTGACAGCGGCCGGCTTCGCACGCCGGATGGCGTCGATGAGGGCCACCAGGTTTTCGTACAGCTGATCCTCGGTAAAGCTGGCACGCCCGATCGGGATGTGGATCAGCCCCTGCTTGTCGTTGCGAAACTCGACCTTGCCGCGGCGGATCTCGGAGATCACCCGCGGCAGGTCCTCTTGAGGCACGACCGTGCCGCTCTTAGGGTTGGGCATCAACCCCCGCCGACCCAGGATCTTGCCCAGGCGGCCGACCATGCGCATCATGCTGGGGATCGCGATCGCCACATCGAAGTCGACCCACCCCTCCTTCTCGATCTTTTCCACCAGTTCCGTGCTTCCCACATAGTCGGCGCCGGCCTCTCGGGCGATCTTCTCCGCCTCACCCTCGGCGAACACGAGCAGGCGCACGCGCTTCCCCGTACCGTGGGGCAGGACCACCGTCCCGCGCACCTGTTGGTCCGCCTTACGGGGATCGATCCCCAGGCGGAAGTGGGCGTCGATGCTCGCATCGAAGGAAGCGTAAGCGACCTTTTTGGCCAGCGCTATCGCTTCCCGAACCGGGTACGCCCGGCTGCGTTCTACAAGGCTTGCAACGGCTCGATACTTCTTTCCGCGCTTCTTCATCGGTTCCTCCGGATGTGGTTCTATCGGGCTAAGCCCTCCCACGGCATATCCGGGAGTGGATCCGCCCTTCAGTCGACGATCTCGATGCCCATATTACGTGCCGTTCCAGCAACGATGCGTTCGGCGGCCTCGAGGTCCAGAGCGTTGAGGTCGGGCATCTTGGTCTGAGCGATCTCCCGCAGCTGCTGCCTGGTGATCCTCCCGACCTTCTGCCGGTTGGGTTGGGGCGAACCCTTCTCGATGCCGGCCGCACGCCGCAGCAGGTCAGCAACCGGGGGCGTTTTGGTGACGAAAGTAAAGGACCGATCCTGGTAGACGGTGATCTCCACCGGAACGATCATACCGACCTGATTGGCCGTCCGGGCGTTGTACTCCTTGCAGAAGGCCATGATGTTCAGGCCATGCTGACCCAAAGCCGGTCCCACCGGGGGAGCCGGCGTTGCCTTTCCCGCCGGGATCTGAAGCTTGATCACTGCAACCACTTTTTTCGCCACGCTACACCTCGCTATGCCAACGGCTTCCGCCAGCACTACGGCACGAGCCGCTCGATCTGCATAAAGTCGAGCTCGATCGGGGTCTCGCGCCCAAAGAAGGAGACCAGCACACGGACCTTGCCCTTCTCCTGGTTGATCTCATCTACGATGCCCTCGAAATCGGCAAAGGGTCCGTCGACGATGCGCACCGCCTGGCCAACGTTGAACTCCACGCGGATCTTCGGAGCCTCTGCCTCCATCTGCTTGAGGATTTCCTGCACCTCGTGCTCCGGCAACGGGACGGGCTCGCTCCCGGGGCCGACAAAACCGGTGACTCCGGGGGTTTCCCGCACGACGTGCCAAGTCTCGTCCGACAGGATCATCTGCACGAGGATATAGCCCGGAAAGATCTTGCGCTGCACCGTGCGTCGCTGGCCGTCGCGGATTTCGATCTCGTCCTCCGTCGGGACGACCACAGAAAAGATCCTGTCCTCCACCCCAAATGTGCGGATCCGCTGCTCGAGGTTCTGTTTCACCTTGTTCTCGTACCCGGAGTAGGTGTGGACGACGTACCAGCGTGCCTCCTCGGGCACCTGGCGCGTGCCCTCCTGCGAGCCCGCGGCAGGCTGGGACTCCAGATCGCCCTCTTTGGTTCGTCCGATCGGCGCAGCCCGATCCTCGCCCATCCACATCCTCCGGCCGGCCCTCGCGCCCTCCAAACCGCCGGGGCCGGCCCAGGTCTCACAGCGTGGCCAGCAACCGGTAGAGCTCCGCGAACAGCATGTCGAAAAGCCACATGATCAGCCCCAGCGCGGCCGACAACACGAGCACGACGAGCGTCAGGTTGCGTGTCTCGCGTGGCGTCGGCCAGACGACGCGCCGGATCTCCGCCCGCGCATCCCGCAGGAACTCCACCACGCGGTTCGGTTTGCGCGGCTTTTCCTTCCGTGGCTTCTCTTTACGTGTTCCTTTGGCCACCCCTGGACTCCTTGGTCAAAATCCACCTTACCAGACACACCCTGGCAGGCCGAGAGGGACTCGAACCCCCAACCTGCGGTTTTGGAGACCGCTGCTCTACCCGTTGAGCTATCGGCCTGCGCGGAAAGCGCCCAAAGCGGGCACTCTATTCACTTCACCTCCCGGTGCAACTGATGCCGCCGGCACCGGGGACAATACTTGCGCAGTTCCAACCGACCGGGATCGTTCTTCCGGTTCTTTTCCGTCGTGTAGTTGTGCTCCTTGCACTCTG
>JBMFPK010000133.1:0-7023 GCA_049969155.1 Chloroflexia bacterium
TCCCCATGACCAAAGCCGTTGTCGCTCCGGTGCACACCGTTCTTTCCGGCATCACCGGTCTGGACGGTTCCGGCTTCAACGACCTGCCGCTCATGGGAGCCTTGGCCGCCTCATGGGGACAGGCGCTGCACATCAAGACCGCCTATCTGGCGGCCCTGGGCCAGATCTCGATGATCTGGATCGGCGGAGGCGTGATCATCCCCTGGGCCGTGCTGCCGGTCTCTGCGATTACCGGTGTCCCCGCGATCGAACTGTGCCGGAAGAACTTCTGGCCCTGTATTGCTGGTCTCGCCGCAGCCACGATCCTGGCGATCTTTCTGATGTAACAGGAGAAGGGAGCCTAGCTCTGGAGTGGGGCTAGGCTCCCTTTCTCATCGGGAGGACCCAATGCCGCTTTTCGGGAAGAAGAAAACGGAACCTGAAAAGCCTCCCTCCGAAGAAGAGGCCTTTGTCATCTGCCCGCACTGCTATCTCGATTTTACCGTGCGTCAGATCCAAGAGGCCGGAGGGAAGTGCCCTTCCTGCAAGGGGACAATCGACCTAGAACGCCTTCCGCGCGCCAGACTCTAGACCCAACCAAGGGCTGTTTTCCCGATGCAAGGTTCTGGTCAGAGCACTTTGGCCTCCGAGCGCTTTTCCCCCTGGTCGGCACTCGCTGCGCTCCTCGTGGGGACCTTCTTGGGGACCATAACGAACAGTGCTTCCAACGTTGCCCTTGCATACATCGCTGCCGAGTGGCACTATTCTTTGGATCGGGCCGTCTGGGTCGTTTCCCTGTACCCGCTGACTTTTGCCGTCCTGCTCCCGCTGGGTGGGTACCTGGTGGATCGCTGGGGCGTTCGACGCGTATACCTCATGGGAGTTAGGCTTCTTGCACTGGGAGCTCTCGGCTGCACGTTTGCCCCCTCGCTCCCCTGGCTCCTAGCGTTTCGGGTCCTCCAGGGCGTGGGTGCTGCGCCCTTGGTGCCCGTTGTGATGGCCGTGACGGGCCACCGGATCCCGTACGACCAGCGGGGGCGCGCCACTGGCTACTGGGCACTGGCGAACAGCGTGGGCCATGCCGCCGGCCCCCCTTTGAGCGGCCTCCTGATCCACTATCTGAACTGGCGTGCCGTCTTCTTTTTCGGGCTTCCTTTGGGGATCGTTGCCCTTGTCCTGGCCAGAAGGCTGCTTCCGCCCGATTCCCCTGGGGAAACGCGGCCCTTCGACGCGGCCGGCGCTGTAGCGCTCCTCGCATTGGGGCTTTCGACCATCCTGGCGGTGCAGACGGGCGCCCGTGCCGGAGGAATGTCATCCGCCACAACCGTTTTCCTCACCGTGGCCCTCGCTTCCGCAGTCACGCTCGCGATCGTGGAGCGGAGGGCGACGTCACCGATCCTCCAGCGCCACTTGCTTTCGAACCGCGCTCTTGTGGCCTCTGTGGCAGTCCTGTCTGCCCAGTTCTTCTGCCTCTTCGGATTGCAGCTGGCCCTTCCGATCTACCTGATCCAGGGAAGGGGCTGGACAGCCAGCACGGCCGGTGCCCTGGTCTTGGCGCTGCCGCTCGCTACGGCCCTGATCTCGCCCCTGGCGGGGCGCCTTGCAGACCGCTGGGGCATCCGCCCGGTGTGTGCTGCCGGGATGCTCCTGGCCGCCGCATCCGTCGGCGCATCCTTCCTTTGGAAACCCTCCTCCCCATGGTGGGCGATCGGGCTTGTCCTGGGTGCGCTGGGGGCCAGCACAGGATTGGCCCAGTCGCCCGCTGCCTCCAGCGTGGCCCTGCTCGTCTCCCCCGAGGAACTCGGCGTGGCTACAGGCATCTTCCATATGGCACGCTTCCTCAGCGGCAGCGCGGGAAGTACGCTGTTCGGCGTGTGGATGGCCCGCGCCCCGACCCCTGCTGCCGGCCTGCGCCAGAATGCGCTCATCGCGCTGTGCGTCTTTGCCTGCGCGGCCACCGCTGCCCTCGGAACGCCCCACCGGAAATCGCCCCGTTCGCGCAACAGCACCACGCTGTGATATAATGGCTCTAGACCCAGCGTGCTCAGGAGGGCAATATGGCACCCGCAAACCGAAAAGAACCGGCGGCTGCCCCGCCTCCTGTGCTTCCTCAGGACCCTGCTCACTGGACCCTCGGCGACGAGGCACAGCGGGAAACCCTGCTTCCCCTGGTCCTCCGGGAACTGGAATCCCCGTTGCCCTCGCGCCGTGCGCGGGCCGCCGAGCTCCTCGCCGAGGCCGGTGCCGATGAGGCGATCCCGGCGCTCTTCGAGCTGCTCCGGCGCGAGTCGGACCTCATCGTGCGATGCCGGGCACTGGGCGCTCTGCGCACCCTGGCTGGTACCGCAGAAGCCATGGAAATCCCTTCTCCCGGTGAGGTGGATGCCTGGAGGGACGAACTGCTCGCAGGCCTTGTCGAGCAGCTCCGCAGCCCTGTTCCCGCCCAGCGGTGGAGCGCTGCGGAAGGGCTTGGGCGCCTGGGAGACCCGCGCGCACTCCCCGCCCTCGTGCGGGCGCTGCGCGATCCGCATGCCTTCGTCCGCTGGACCGCTGTCCAGGCGCTGGAGGAGATCGGCTCCGCAGAAACCGTCGCACTCCTTCTCCCGCTTCTCGAGGATAAGGACCCGCTCGTCCGGCGGAGCGCGGTCGACGGACTGGGGCGCTTCGATACCCCCGAATCCCGGCAGGCGCTGCGCCGCGCGCTCCGCGATCCCGACCCCGCCGTGCGGCGCAACGCGATCGACGCCGTCGCCCGTCTGCGGGATACGGAGGCCGTGGACACGCTGATCCTGGCGCTCGACCCGCGCAACGGCCTTTGGGTGCGCTACAGTGCTGCGGAGGCGCTCGGTGTTGTCGGCGACCACCGCGCGATCGCCCCGCTCATGGAAGCGGCTGAGGATGCCCAGGTACTTATCCGGCGCGTTGCGGTGCGCTCCCTGGGCCAGCTGCGCGACAGCCGGGCCATCCCCACCCTCATGCGCGCGCTGAAGGACCCCGATCCCCAGGTGCGGCTCCACGCGGTTGAGGGATTGGGTCGTATCGGCCACGAGGGAGTTGTCCCGGAGCTGAAACGGCGGCTTTCGGACCGCAGCACCGTATTCGGCCGGCGGGTCGGGGATGCGGCACGCGACGCGATCCAGCAGATCCGCTCCCGCTCGGTGCCGGGGGCCGGTCCCAGTTCCCAGGGTGGACCCCTTCCTTGAGGTCTGCTCGATTCGGTGCCGCGGAGGCGGACGCTCCCTACGGTCGTTCGCCAGCCCGATACGGCTCCACTGGCCGGCTTCTCCCTAGGATGACTTTCTGGGTCTTGACGTACCAGGAAGGGATGGTGCGGAAGCGGTCCCCCAAGTCGTTCAGAGGGGCAAGGTCGATCCCTCGCACGCGGGAGCTGACCACGTAGGCGAACTCGGGGTAGTAGAGCGGGATCGCTGGAACCTCGCGCATGAACAACTCCTGGAACTGCCAGTATACCCGTGTGCGCTCATCGCGGCCCTGCAGCAGGCGCCCCTGCTCTAGCAAGCGGTCCGCCTCGCTGTTCTGAAACCCGGACAGGTTGAGTCCTCCGGGGCCGGCCTGGCTCGAATGCCATAGCGCAAAACCGTCCGGATCGCGCCCGAGCTGTCCCCAGCCGTACAGCAACAAGTCATAGTCCCGCGCTTCCAACCGCTGTCGGAAAGCGGTGGGATCCTCCTCGACCACCACCCGCACCGCGATCCCCAGCGGCGCCAGCTGCTCCTTGATCTTGCGTGCGACCGCCAGCCGCTCCGGAGGAATGTCCCGGGTGAGCAGCGTCAGCTCGAGGGAGCGCACGTCGCGATCCCGAAGCCCGTCGCCGTTCTGGTCATACCATCCGCTCTCGTCCAACAGGTGGTTCGCTGCGTCCAGGTCGTGCCGGAAGGGAGGGAGATCCGGCTTGTAGGCCCAGGAGATCGGGGAGATAGGACCGTTGGCTGGGAAGACCGGCTCCTTCAGTTCCTGGAGCAGCGCCGGCAGATCGAGCCCCAGGGCGAGCGCCTGCCGCACCCGCCGGTCCGTCAGTAACAGCGACCGGGTATTCAGGAAGAGGATCGTGCAGGCCTGCACGTAGGTGCGATAGACAACCAGATCGGAGCGGTCCGCCACGCGAGCCAGCCCGTCGCTCGAGATCCCGAAGGCGCCGTCGATCTCCTGATCCAGCAGCGCCTGCAGGAGTTCCCCTTCGTCCCGGTAGAAGCGAAAACGCACCGTTTCCAGGTAGGGCAACCGACCGTAGAAGTAGGGGTTGGCCTCCAGGTCCAGGGTGGACAGTCCGGTGCTTCCCTCCTGCATCCCGGCGACCCGGAAGGGGCCGGTTCCCACCGGATGCAGGTTGAAGTCGCTGCGCACGAGGGCGGACGGCTCCACATCCTTCAGAAGGTGCGACGGTAGGATCGGCTGGGCCGTGTAACTGAGAAATGGGCTGTAGGGGCGCTCCAGGACGAAACGCACTCTCCGAGCATCCAGAGCCTCGACCTGGATGTGCTTCCACAGTTCCGCAAGCCCGCCCGGCTCCCCCAGTTCGGGAGAGCGTACGAGGGAGAGCGTGTAGAGCACGTCCGCACTGGTCACCGGCATACCGTCGTGCCAGCGCAGACCGCTGCGCAGTGTGCAGGTGTAGACCGTGCCGTCGCTCGAGATCTCCCAGCGCTCTGCCAGCGCCGGGACGACCGAGCCGTCCGGCTCCAGGCGGGAAAGTCCGTCAAAGAGCAGCGGAACGATCGCTCGTTCGGCATCGGTGCTCGCCAGAAGGGGGTTCAGCGTCAACACCGTACCCACGACGCCTTCGGTGTAACTCCCTCCGTGTACCGGCAGCACGACAGCCTGGCGGGTCAAGGAGAGTTGTGCAAGCAGCCCCCCGACCGCAAGGATCCCAAGCACCGCGAGCAACGCCTGCCATCGCACCAGACGGGCCATCGCACGATCAGGGGAGCAAGCTGCTGACCAGCGAGAGGAGGAGAAAAACGACCACCAGTCCGATGGTGATCTGGAACAGCGTTTTCTCCAGGCCCCGGCGGGTGTGCAACGGGGACAGCATATCGCGCCCGCCGAAGATTCCCCCAAAGCCGGAACCTTTGGACTGCAGGATGATCACAGTCACCAGGGTGGCACTGATCACGATCTCGATCAGGTTCAGGGCGTTCCGCAGCACCGCTAAGACCTCCGGAAAGCGTCGGTACCCGCCGCAGGAACCGCGGGAAAGGGCGGTCGGTATTATAGCACCGGTTGTCCCCCTTGGCAACTGCCTTGACCGAGACGGTCGCTCCTGCTATACTCCCAGCGGTAAAGCCCGAAAGACCCCGGAGGTGAAGTATGCCCATCCTGCGCTGTTCCTATCGGGGGGCGGTCTGGACCGGTTGGCTCGAAGAAGGGGTGGTCTACCGCGTAGAGGGAGACCTGGGGAGCCCGCGGCGCGGCGAAACGCTTGCCCGCCTGGACGATGTGCGGCTCCTCGCTCCCTGCACTCCAACCAAGGTGCTGGCCGTCGGGCGCAACTATGTCGCCCACGCTGCCGAGTTCGACAACCCGCCTCCGAGCGAACCTATCCTGTTCCTCAAGCCGCCCAGTTCCGTGATCGGCCCGGGGGACGCGATCGTACGTCCGAAGCTGTCGTCCCAGGTGGATTTTGAAGGGGAACTTGCGGTCGTCATCGCCCACCGCTGCCGAAAGGTCCCCGCGGAGCGGGCGCTCGACTATGTCCTGGGCTATACCTGCGCCAACGACGTCACGGCGCGCGACCTTCAGCGTCGCGATGCCCAGTGGACACGTGCCAAGGGGTTCGACACCTTCTGCCCCCTGGGCCCCTGGATCGTCCCGGGGTTGGACCCCGCTGCCCTGGAGGTGATCACGCGGGTCAACGGAGAACTCCGCCAGCACGGCTGGACACGCGACCTCCTGTTCTCCGTTCCCGAACTGATCGCCTACGTTTCCTCCGTGATGACGCTCGAACCCGGGGACGTGCTCCTCACCGGCACGCCGGCAGGTGTCGGTTCCCTTTCCGCGGGGGATCTGGTTGAAATCGAGGTTCCAAGGATCGGTGTCCTGGCGAATCCGGTGGTGGACGAGTAGCGCACCTCAGGAAGCCGTCCGCACGGAACGCTTTCCCTTGCGCCGGCGCGCACTCTTGCCCTGCGGCAACGGCTCCGCAAATACGGGAAGCACCGCTTCTTCCTCTGCGCCCGGCCGTAGCTCTGGGAAGGGGGGGCGGTCTAGGACCTTGTTGTACGCGTACAGCGCCAGCACCTTCAGCGAAGCCAAGATCGGCCCGGAAAGATAGGCCCCCACCAGCCCGGCAGAGCTCACCCCGACCACCACGCCGACCAGCACCACGAGCGGCGGTAAATCGATGCTCCCTCCCACGATGCGGGGGGCCAGGAAGTTATTCTCCACCTGCTGGATGAGCACGTAGGCTCCCACCACGATGACCCCAACCCAGAAGTTCGGCAGCGGGAGCCACATCGAGCCCTGCAACAGCGCGACGAGCGCCGCCGGCACCAGTGCCAGGAACGGCCCCAGGTTGGGCACCACCTCCATCAGGCCGGCCAGAAGCGCCAGCGGGATCGCTCCCGGGATCCCAAGGGCGGTCAGGACGACAAAGGTGATCGCCGCGATCACCAGGCACAGCACGAGCTGCCCCCGGAAGAACGACCTCCACACGCCCGCCAGCCGCCTGCGCAGCTCGCGGAATTCCTCCCGGTACGCCTCCGGCACCAGCCGGTCCAGACCGGGTCCCCAGCGCGGGGCGTCCTTGACCATGTAGAACGAGTAGAGCAGCGTCAGGAAAAAGGCGACGAACGCCGAGGTCACCGTCGAGGCAAAGCCGCTCAGCCATCGCCCCAGCTTCGGAAGCCAGCTGCCCGGGGGCGGGATCACCGGTACCGACCCCGTCTCTCCCAGCGCCTCCAGGGCCGGATCGACCAGCGGACTCAGGTCCACCTGCGTCCCGCCCAGTGGGATCGTGCGCCACCGCTCGAGCAGCCCCCGCAGGCCCTCGCGTGTCCTTTCCCCCAGCTCGACAAAGTTCACATC
>JBMFPK010000134.1:0-6929 GCA_049969155.1 Chloroflexia bacterium
CGCCAGGGAAACAATGTAGCTCTGCCAGCGATCGGCACCCAAAGGGATCGTGTGGAGGAGGAGACGGCGAGGCCTGCCCTCCCGGTAGGCCTCGCGCATGGCATCCGCAACCCGCCGCGCGATCCCCGCCACGTCTGGGGAGGCCGGATCTGGCAGCACCTCGCCCTCGCAACGCTCCAGAAGGCGCGCGAAGCGAAAGTCGAGCAGGTCCGGGAGCAACGCCGCGATGCCTCCCAGCACGGGAAGGCAGCTTCCCCGGGCGGAAGCCTCCACGATGGGGCGAAAGCAGGTCGCCAGAGCAAGCCCGCTGGCAAAGTGTGCGATCCCCTTCATCTTCTCCCTCCCGCAGCCGAGTGTACCACAAGAGTTGCGCTTTGTCAAACACGCTAGTTGAAATTCCTTGCGGTGTTCTACCGCAGAATGAGGCGTGAGCAGCGGTTGACCTCGGGGCTGTACTGTGCTATAGTAAAGTAACTTGAGGAAAGCTAGGTCCGGAGATCTTCTATGTCGAACGGCACCTCTACATTCCCCAGGAGGATAAGGCCGAAGCAAAGGCGAGCTGGACGCAAGAGCACGAATTCGAGGCCGAGATCGAGGTTTCGCGGGTCGGGAAGATCGCCACGACCCGACCGCCAGAGCCGGTGATTCCGCTCCCGGCGAGGCCGACGTTTTCCGCTATGACGACCATCCTGAGCGCGAGGAACCTGAGCAAACGGTACGGGGCCGTGGAAGTCTTCCACGGCCTCACGGTGCACATCCGCGCCGGCCAGCGTATCGCCCTCGTGGGAATCAACGGAGCCGGCAAGAGCACCCTGCTGCGCATCCTGGCGGGCCTGGAGGAACCGGACGAGGGCGAGATCGTGCGCGCGCGCGGCTTGCGTACGGCTTATCTGACCCAGGAGGTCGACCTGGAGCTTCGGGGCCCCCTCTTTGCCCAGGCTCGGAAGGCCTTTCCCCATATCCAGGCCCTCGAGGAGCAACTGCGCGCCCTCGAAGCGGCGATGGCGTCGAGCTCTGCCGAGGAGTGGACGGCGCTTGCGGAACGGTATGCCGCCCTCCAGGCACGCTTCGAGACCGCGGGCGGATACGACTACGAGCGCAGGATCGCCGAAACCCTGCAGGGGCTGGGCTTCCTGCCCGAGCAGTTCGAGCGGCCAACCGAGACGCTGAGCGGCGGGGAGCGCACTCGCCTAGCCCTGGCTCTCACCCTTCTCCAGCAGCCTGACCTCCTCCTCCTGGACGAGCCCACCAACCACCTCGACATCCAGGCGATCGAGTGGCTGGAACGGCACCTCCAGCAGTTCCCCGGTGGGCTGGTGGTGATCTCGCACGACCGCCGCTTCCTCGATCAGGTCGCAACCCACACCTGGGATCTCGACTTTGGCAGCTTGGAGGAATACCCGGGCAACTACAGCCGCTTCCTGATCCTGAAGGCCGAACGCCTGGCGCGTCGTCAGTTCGAGTACGAGGCACAGCAGGAGCACATCTCGCGCGAAGAGGCGTTCATCCGCCGCTACGGCGCTGGGCAGCGTGCCAGGGAGGCACGCGGACGGGAAAAGAAACTCGCCCGCCTGGAACGAGTGGAACGCCCTCAGGAGCACCGACAGCTTCGCTTTTCCTTCACGGCTCCTTCCCGGGGCGCGGAAAAGGTGCTCGCGACGGAGGGACTGGCCGTCGGGCTGCCGGAACATCCCCGTCCGCTGTTCACCTGCCCGGACCTGGAGGTGCGCCGCGGGGAGCGTATCGCCCTGGTCGGGCCGAACGGCTGTGGAAAGACAACTTTCCTGCGGACGGTGTTGGGCGAGATCCCGCCGTACGCGGGCCGGATCCTGTTAGGCCAGGGGGTTGTACCCGGGTACTTTGCCCAGACCCACTCCTGGATCGATCCCGAACAGACGGTGCTGCAGGCCGTGCAGGAAGTCTGCCCGATCGGCGAAGGGCGCGCCCGTCACCTCCTGGGACGGTTCCTCTTCTCCGGAGACGAAGTGTACAAGCGGCTTGGGGATCTGAGCGGGGGCGAACGCAGCCGGGTCGCGCTCGCGCGCCTGACGCTCACCGCCGCCAACTTCCTGCTCCTGGACGAACCCACCAACCACCTGGACATCCCGGCACGCGAAGCACTGGAACGGGTGCTCGCGGACTACCCGGGGACCGTCCTCCTGGTCTCCCACGACCGCGCCGTGATCGACGCGCTGGCCACCCAGGTGTGGGTGATCGCCGACGGCCGGCTGACACCCTATCTGGGCAACTACAGCGACTACCTTGCAGCGCGCGAGGCCGCGGCACGGCCTGCCGCTGCGGAAAAGGCGCGCCCTGCGCGTCGGGAGCGTCCCCCGGAAGATGCGCGCGTGCGGGAGCAACGCGCGCGGGAGGCGCGTCTCCGGGCGCTCGAAGAGGAAATCGTGGCCCTCGAGGAGCGAACACAGGCGCTGGAGACGGAGATGGGACGCGCAAGCGAGGCGCGACAGGTGGGCCACCTCATGGAACTCGCGCAAGACTACGAGGCCGCCCGTCAACGCCTGAGCAGCCTCTATGCACAATGGGACGAGCTGGCCGCACAGATGGAATAGCCTTCGCTCAGGCGACGGCCGGCGGTACATCTTCGCCCGGGACGGTCGCCTCCTGCTTTTCCAGACCAGCGAGCTGCCGGTAGGCGAGGGTCCAGGCGCTGTATGTGAAGGTCGTCGTCACACTCCCAATCCAGAGGGCCGTGGGCACCGTAAGGAGCGCCCCAACCACCAGAAGGACAATCGTCACCGGCTTCGCTCCCTGCACGCCCAGAAACGTCATCCCTGGAGCAAGGAACAGCAGTGCCGTCAGCCCGATCGCCAGACCGACGATCCAGCCGATCACGATAAGGAGAAGCCACAGGAGCAACGACGGCCCGAGTTTGCTCCGCAGCACGTCCCAACCGCGGGCGAAGGCCCGGAGGGCCCCCATCCCCTCCTGGATCGATGCCTGCAGAGCCCAAGTATGGATCAGCCCCACAGCGATCATCAGCAGCACGAGCAGGCACACCGCAGGCGCGGCGCACAGGAGCCCGAGCCCCAACGCGGACCATCCCTCCCTTAGGCGTATGGTCGGCCCGCTTAAGAGCAGCCCCCGCAACACCAGGGCCCACAGGCACAGGCAGGCGACAGCCATAGGCAGGAAACTCACCAGCGAGGCGAGCAGGTCGAGGCCGAGCACTGTCCAGAACCGCTGCACCCCCGCGCGCCAGGACTGTTGCAAAGTGGTCGTGCCCTCCTCTTCGATCTGACGTATGCCGGCGATCAGTCCCCCGCGGCCGATGCACGAGAAGGCCCACAATCCGAGCATAAGCACTACTGCCACGGCCAAGGCTACGATCACCCAGGCTGCAACAGCCGGCCGGGAGGGTTCCAGGCGCTCGACGAGACGCTCCAGTTCCTCCCCTCGAAACCGGTAGCTGAAGCTGGCCTGAAACCCTGCGGCGCCCGCAAGCAACCCCAGCACCCAGAGGAACTTCCAGCGCCAGGTGATCTGCCAGCTGCGCGCCAGGATCTTGCCGTAGTCCATCTGGTCCCTCCTTTTTGCCGAGTAGCTCGGCGGGCGCGCGATCGGGAGGTTTCACTCGCCGGGCTTGCCCCCTGCTCGAGCGAGCAGGAGTTGCCAGTTCGCGTCTACCTCCTCCTGGATCCTCTGCACCTGCTCGTCGGTCAGATGACGGAAGCGGCCCTGGAGGCGCAAGTATTCCCGGACGGGCACTTCCGGCTCCGGCCAGACGGTGATCGTGTACTTCCGACCGTTCTCCACCTCGTAGAGCGGGAAAACCTTGCTCTGTACCGCTAGCCGCGTCAGCAGGATGCTGTCGGACGCTTCCGAGCGCCAACCCGGGGGACAGGGGGAAAGGAGGTGGATGAACTTGGCCCCGCGAATCGACTGCGCCTTGCGGAACTTGCGGATCAGGTCCTCCGGATAGCCGACGGTGGCCGTGGCCGTGTAGGGGATTCGGTGCGCGGCCATGATCCCGACGATGTCCTTTTTCGGTTCGTCCTTCGGGTGGGCCGTGGGGGTGGTCGTGGTCCACGCCAGCCAGGGTGTGGCAGAAGAGCGCTGGATGCCCGTGTTCATGTAGGCTTCGTTGTCGTAGCAGACGTAGATAAAATCCTCGTTGCGCTCCACGGCGCCCGAGAGGGCCTGGATGCCGATGTCGAAGGTGCCTCCGTCGCCGGCCCACCCCATCACCGTCACGTCCTCTTTTCCCAATACCTTCAGCGCCGCGCGCACCCCCGAGGCGACGGCCCCGGTGGTCTCGAACGCCGTGTGGTAGATAGGCATCTCCAGGGAGGAATAGGGAAAGGGGCCGGCGATGATCGACCAGCAGCAAGCCGGGATGATCACGATCGTCTTGCGCCCCAGCGCCTTGAGCGCGTAGCGCATCGAAAGGGACGCCCCACACCCCGGGCAGGCCACGTGCCCCGGCAGCAGGTATTCCTCCGGAGGAAGGGTCAAATTCGGCCGATGTCCGGGAAACCGCTCTTCGCTCATCGCTTCACCCCCACCCAGATGATCCGCTCTTCCGGCCTATCGTGCCGAAGTGTGTACTCGGCAACCTGCCGGATGGTGGCCGGGGTCACATCCCGACCGCCCAGGCCCAGGACAAAGTCAAACAACGGGGGCCGGTACGGGCTGTCGTAGAGCGCGGCCTTGATCTCTTCGCCAAAGACGCCGCACTGGCCGAAGGTCAGGTTCCGGTCGAGCACCGCCACCTTCTGGACGCCGCTCAGCGCCCGGACGATCTCCTGGACCGGGAAGGGACGGAAGAGCCGTACCTTGACAAGCCCGATCGGGATCCCCTCCTCGCGCATCGCGTCGACCACTTCCCGCGCTGTGCTGGTGATCGTGCTCGAGGTGACCAGCGCGACCTCCGCGCCCTCCATGCGGTATGGCTCCACCAGGCCCCAGCGACGCCCGAAGCGCCGGCCGAACTCTTCATCGGCTGCCCGGGCCACCTCCAGGGCCTGCTCCATCGCCTGCTGGATCTTGTAGCGCAGCTCGAACCACTCGTTCGGCGTGACGAGCGCCCCAAAGGCGTGGGGATCGTCCACATCCAGCTTCCACTGCGGGCGGAAGGGCGGAAGGTAGGCATCGACCTCTTCCTGCTCCGGGATGTCCACAACTTCCGAGGTGTGCGAAAGCACGAACGCGTCCAGCACGACCATCGCCGGCAGGAGGACGGTCTCCGCCACCTTGAAGGCCTGGATGACCGTATCTAGGACTTCCTGGTTGCTCTCGCAGTAGTACTGGATCCAGCCGGTGTCGCGCTGGGCAAGGGTATCGCTCTGTTCCGTCCACACGGACCAGCCGGGAGCGATGCCGCGGTTCACCGCGCCCATCACGATCGGATGACGGCCTCCGGCCGCCCAGTGCAGCATCTCGTGCATCAGCAGGAGGCCCTGGCCCGAGGTCGCGGTGAAGGCCCGGGCGCCGGTCGCCGAGGCACCGATGCAGGCTGCCATCGCCGAGTGTTCCGATTCGACCTTGATAAAGACGGCATCCAGCTCGCCGTCGGCGCACAAGGAGGCCAGTTTCTCGATGATGGAGGTCTGGGGAGTGATGGGGTAGGCCGCGATCACCTGGGCCCGGGCCAGCTTCGCACCGTAGGATACGGCGTAGTTGCCGGTAATCACTTTCTCCACAGCAGTTCCTCCTCCATCGTGATCGCGTGACGCGGACACTCGCTGGCGCAGATGCCGCACCCCTTGCAGTAGTCATAGTCGAATTCGTAGTAGGGATAGTCCGGGTAACCCGCGCGCCAATCGCCCCTGCGCCGGACGCTGATGTCCGGGCAGAAATTGAAGCAGTTGTCGCACCGGTTGCAAGTCCCGCAGGAGAAGCAGCGGAGTCCCTCGCCCACGATGGTCTCCGGATCCAACCCCTGTCGCACCTCCGCCCAGTCCCGTAGCCGCTCTTCGGGCGGCCGCGCTCGCGTCTCCGGGCGCGGAGCTTCCCGCAGGTACGCCTTGTTCAGCTCCTCGAAGGTCACCACATCGGGAAGCACGGCCCGCGGGAAGGCCTGCACATTCTCGTGGAGCGGGGGAAACTCGGGCTGGGGTTCGCCCCGCAGGAAACGCGCGATCGCGAGCGCCGCCCGTTTGCCAGATCCGATCGCCGCAGTGACGGTGCCAAAGCCGGTCGCCACATCTCCGCCGGCGAAAACGCCCGGCCGCGTCGTCTGGCCGCTGCCGTCGATGCGGATCGCGCCCGCATCGGTGGCGACATCGGCAGGCAGGCCCGCAAGATCCGCTTCCTGGCCCAGGGCCGGGATGACCGTATCCGCCTCCAGGAAGAACTCGGAGCCAGGGATCGCCTCCGGTCGGCGCCGGCCCGAGGCGTCCGGTTCGCCTAGCCGCATCCGCACCGCCCGGAGCCCCCGCACACGGCCCCGTTCCACGAGCACCTCCACCGGAGCGGCCAGAAAGAGGAAGGCAACCCCCTCTTCCTCTGCCTCCTCGACCTCTTCGGCGATCGCCGGCATCTCCGCACGCGACCGCCGGTACAGTACCGTCACCTCCGCCCCAAGCCGGCGGGCGACCCGCGCGGCATCCATCGCCGTGTTCCCTCCGCCGACCACCACCACCCGCCGGCCGATCTCGACGTTTTCCCCGCTGTTCACCCGCCTGAGGAAGGCCAGACCGTGCACCACACCGTGCGCATCCTCGCCCGGTACCCCGAGCGCGCGGCTGCGCTGCTGCCCCAACGCGAGGAACACCGCACGGTAGGAGACCAGATCGTCCCAGAAAAGGTTACCGCCCAAGCGCATCCCGGTGCGCATCTCCACCCCGAGCGCTTCGATCGCCCCGATCTCACGGTCCAACACCTCGCGCGGGAGGCGATAGGGAGGGATCCCCGTCCGCAGCATTCCCCCGGGGAGGGAATCGGCTTCGTAGACCGTGACCGGGTACCCC
>JBMFPK010000135.1:0-6925 GCA_049969155.1 Chloroflexia bacterium
GCACGAGCTCGGCCACGCGCTACGCGCTTCGGGGACCCCCAGGCGGGTGCGCTGCTGGGGCGGAGACATCCACCGGCAGATCACGCGCACCGTGGCCCGTGAGCTGATAGGGGACGATGCTTTCATCCGCAAGCTCGAGGATGCCTCCGTGAAGATGGACTACCGGGTGCGCCGCTTGGCCCGGGCAGCCGTACCGTTCACCCCGATCCTGGGCGGGGCGGCGGCGGGAGCCGCCATCGGCTCCTTGTTCGGGCCGATCGGTGCCCTTGTGGGAGGCCTGGTCGGCACGGCCGCGGGCGCGCTGGCCACCCCGATCGGGCTCACGCGCTTTCCCTCCGAAGGGCCGGAGCACGGGGAGGGAGGCGACTACCGGATGGAGATTGCCCCGGCGCGGGCGATCAACTTGCGCGTGCAGGGAGAAAGGCTGCGCCAGGCCATAGAGGCGTACAACGCGTGGAAGGCCACAGGAGGCATCGAGCGCCCTGGGTTACCGCCCAATTCGGTCTTTGTGAAGCTGGGCGACGCGCTCCATGTCGCCCAAGATCGGGGCTCCCATTGGGAAGGTGCCAAAGGGATGGGTCACGACGACCCCCGCCACAAGCACCTGTTGTTCGGCTGGAGCCCCGACAACGTTGCAGACAATCCGGAAGGGTACAGGCAGGCCCTCGACAATACCCGGGAAGTCCTGGCCCAGTTCATTGGGGCGACCGGCTTCAGCCCGCGGGTGCTCCCGCCGAGCCTCACCCCCGAGGAAGCCGGGCACGCGATCGCATAGGTCGGTTTCGCATGCCCGGGAGGAGGTCACGATGCTTCCAGACCTGGACGAGACGCTCAAGCAGCTTTTCATCCGCGAGCTTCCCATCCCCAACGGGGAGGTCGAGATTTCTTTCGACGCGCCTCGCCGGGACTGGGCAGCCGGCCGGGTGAAGCCGACCCTGAACCTTTATCTGTACGACCTGCTCGAGAACACGGAGCTGCGGCGGAGCGAATGGGTCGTCGAGCGGGACGATGGAAGCGCGACCAAGTACCAGCCGCCGCGGAGGGTCAACGCGACGTACCTGGTGACGGCCTGGGCCGGCGCGCCCGAAGACGAGCACCGATTGCTCTGGCGCGCGATGGCGGTGTTGATGCGCCACCGGGTGCTTCCTCAAGAGTTGTTGCAGGGAGAGCTCAAGGCGACACGCGAGTCGCTGCAGGCCAGCCTGCTTGGGCCCGAGGAGGCGCCGAACCCGAACGATCTATGGAGCGCTCTGGGCAACGAACTGCGCCCGGCCTTCCACTACCGCGTGGTGCTGCCACTGGATGTAGCACAGCGCTTTGTCGGCCCGATGGTGTTCACAAAAGAGCTCCTGTTCCAGCAGGGGCTCCGGCCCGGACAAGGACCGTTCGAGGAGATCTGGCAGATCGCCGGCACCGTGCGCGATGCGGAGGGCCGGCCCGTGCCGGGAGCGGAAGTGCGGATCGAGGAATGTGGGCTTGCCACGCGCACCGATGCACAGGGCCGCTACAGGTTCCCGAAGCTCGATGCCGGCACGTACACCCTTGTGGTGGTCCTGCCGGGAAAGCGAGGGCGCGCGTCGCGGGTCTCGGTGGGCCGAGAAGGGGAGGCTCTCCCGCCCTACGATCTGCGCGCCCCGGGAGGGGATGGGCGATAGGGAAGGACTTTGGAGCGGGTCAGGGCCTGGAACCGAGCGCCTGCAGGGCCCTCACCCCGGAAGCCGCCAGGCGCTCGCTGAGAGCAGGAGGATCGCATGCCGCCACAGTACCTGTCACCGGGTGTCTACATCGAGGAGGTGGAGAAAGGTGCTCGCCCAATCGAAGGTGTGGGCACCGCCGTGGCCGCCTTCGTCGGGTTCGCCGAGAAGGGGCCGACGAACACCCCTACCCTGGTCAGCAACTGGACCCAATTCCGCGATACCTTCGGGGAGTTCATCGAGGGCTCCTTCCTCGCCCACGCAGTGTACGGCTACTTCCACAACGGCGGAGGCACCTGCTACATCGTGCGCATCGAGCAGGAGGCACCGGAAGCTGCACCGCCGCCGGCTGAAGGGGAAGCTCCCGCCCCGGCGAGACGACGAGGGAAAGCGACCGTCTCGGCCAGCGCCTTCATTGGGGACGCCGCGAGGCGCACCGGTCTCGGGGGGCTCGAGGCCGTGGAGGAAGTCACCATGGTCGTCGCCCCGGACCTGATGGCGGCGTTCCAGCAGGGAGCGCTCACCATGAGCGACGTCCAGGCGGTGCAGAGCGCGATGATGGCGCACTGCGAGAAGATGAAGGACCGCTTTGCCATCCTCGACGCTCCCCCGAGCCTGAGCCCACAGCAGGTCAAGGCGTGGCGCACAGACGAGGTCAAGTACGATTCGAAGTACGGTGCGCTCTACTACCCCTGGGTGCAGGTGAGCAACCCGCTCAACGGAAAGCCGCTCTTTGTCCCGCCGAGCGGGCACGTCGCCGGCGTCTACGCCCGCAGCGACACCGAGCGCGGCGTGCACAAGGCTCCAGCGAACGAGATCGTGCGCGGCGCCCTGGGCTTGGCGGTGCAGGTGACGAAAGAGGAGCAGGACATCCTGAACCCGGCGGGCATCAACTGCATCCGCGCTTTCCCGGGACGGGGCATCCGCATCTGGGGGGCGCGCACCCTGAGCAGCGATCCGGCCTGGCGCTACATCAACGTCCGCCGCCTCTTCAACTATGTCGAGGAATCGATCGAACTGGGGACACAGTGGGTGGTGTTCGAACCGAACGACATCGACCTCTGGGAGCGCGTCAAACGAGACATCACTGCCTTCCTCACGCGGGTGTGGCGCGACGGCGCACTGTTCGGCACGATCCCCTCGGAAGCTTTCTACGTCAAGTGCGACGCGGAACTGAACCCGCCCGAGGTACGCGATGCCGGCATGTTGATCATCGAAATCGGGCTCGCCCCCGTAAAGCCGGCCGAGTTTGTCGTCTTCCGCATCAGCCAGTGGGCGGGCGGCGCAGCGGTATCGGAGTAGCGACCCGTTCGCAATGGGCCTGTGTGCGGCCGGCTCTGATCCGGCCCGTGGCAGCCCGTCGGCATCGGGCGTGCAGTGGCCCGTTCCTACAGGGCCAGAGGAGGTAGAGAAATGCCCAACGGACAACGCAAGGACCCGCTGGTTTCCTGCTACTTCACCGTCGAGTTCCAGGGCACCATCGTCGGCGCCTTCCAGGAGGTCACGGGCCTGGGGTCGTCCCACGAGGTGGTCGAATACAAGGCATCCGGGGAAAAGGGCCAGTACGTGATCCAGAAGGTCCCCGGGCGGATGTCCTGGAACAACATCACCTTGAAGCGGGGCATCACCGACGCGATGGACCTGTGGGAGTGGCGTCGGCTGGTCGAGGAAGGCAAGATGCAGGATGCCCGCAAGAACGGTTCGGTGGTCATGTACGACTTGAACGGCCAGGAGATCGCGCGCTGGAACTTTGTCAACGCCTGGCCCTGCAAGCTGACCGGGCCGGCCGCCGATGCGAAATCGAACAACGTGGCAATCGAGGAGCTCGAGATCGTCGTTGAAGGCTACACCCGCGTCAAGTGAGGCTGGGGATGGCGCTGCAGACCGAGTTCGAGTTTACCCTTCCCAAAGGGTACATCGACGAGGAGGGGAACCTCCACCGGCACGGGATCATGCGCTTGGCGACGGCGCTGGACGAGATCGCCCCGCTGCGCGATCCGCGCGTGCGCGCCAACGAAGCCTATCTTGTGATCATCCTCCTTTCGCGCGTGATCACCCGGCTGGGCACACTTCCGGATGTCAACCCGCACGTCATCGAGGGGCTCTTCACCGGAGATCTGGCCTACCTGCAGGAGTTCTATCAACGGATCAACGGGGACGGCAGCACGGTCTTCCCGGTCAAGTGCCCAGGGTGCGGGACTGAGTTCGAAGTGGACCTGAGCCGCCCGGGGGGGGTATGAGAGGCTACCCCCTCGGTCGCCTGTACGAGGAGGTAGCCTATCTGGCCTACCACTTCCACTGGCCGCTCCGGGAAATCCTGGAGCTGGAGCACGCGGAGCGTCGCCGATGGATCGAGCAGGTCGCGCGCATCCTTGGGGAAGCGGGCGGCTGAACGAGTCTTCCGTTCGGCTTGTCCCCGAACAGGCGGACGAGGGGTGTCCCCTCGCCTCGGGGGCGGCGCTCCATAGCGAACGGTGAAGGTTTGCGATGCCTGGAACTGGAGGGCGCACGGACCCCTATCCGGCCTACACCTTCTTTGTCGAGATTAGCGGCATCGTCCAGGCCTCGTTCAGCGAGTGCTCCGGGCTGGAGGCCTCCATCGAGGTCATGGAGTACTCCGAGGGGGGACTGAACAGCTACGTGCACAAACTCCCCGGACGGGTCAAGTATGCCGATCTCACCCTGAAGCACGGCACAGCCGGCTCCGACGATCTGTGGAAATGGTTCCAGGATGTCACCCAGGG
Organism: Chloroflexia bacterium; assembly: GCA_049969155.1. Classification (GTDB taxonomy): domain Bacteria; phylum Chloroflexota; class Chloroflexia; order DTKN01; family DTKN01; genus DAOTVY01. The sequence continues at coordinate 4,439 of JBMFPK010000135.1, forward strand.
GAAGATCGAGCGAAAGAACGTCTCGATCGTGCTCTACGATCCCGCGGGCAACGAGGTCCGGCGGTGGTCGTTCGCCGGCGCCTACCCGATCCGCTGGACGGGGCCGGAACTGCGCGCTGCCGAGGGCAAGGTGGCGATCGATACCCTGGTGCTCGTCCACCAGGGAGCGATCTAGGGCCTGCAGGAAGGATGCAGGATGTCCTGGAAAGAGACACTGGAGCGCTGGCTCGGAAGGAGACGAAGGCGGGAAGCGGCGACCCCGGACTTGCCCGCGACGGACGGTCGGGCGGGCCGCCTGGCCCAACCGCTCCGCCTGCCGCCGGATCTGCCCCTTCCAGCAGGGGCGATGCTCACCCTGCTGTCTCCCCTGGGCCGCTTTCTGGAGGAACGGCGTCGGCGGCTCGCCGGGTGGGGTTGGAATGCCGTCCGGCCGCTGCCCGCTTGGGCGAGCAGGGGCCCCCTTTTTCCCGCAGCCGGCCGCGCCCGCACGGGGTGGCGGGGATACCGGAAAGCGCCGTGGTCCCCCTCCATGCCACGGACCGAGATCGCCGCTTCCCGGATACGGGCCTTCGCCCGCGAACGGATAAGAAGCTACCAGTACCACGTAGCGATCGAAGAACCCCAAGGTCCCGCGCCACCGGAGTACGGGGCGACAGCGTTCCCCTGGTTGGGGACGCTGCAAGGAGCGCCGCCGAGTGGTCAGCCGTTTCCCGCTCTGGACGCTCTTGTGGCGCGTGGCGAGCCCTCTGAGGAACGGATCCTCCCACAGGATGAAGCTCCCTCCGGCGAAGGAGGATCCCTGCCGCGAAGGCCAGGGGATACAGCGAGCGCCACGCCGACCCGGAGTAGCGAATGGCGCGGCCGGCCCTTTCCCCCTCCAGCGGGCACGGCCGCTGTGCCGCGCGACGTGCCCGCTGCACCTCCGCAGGGGACATCCGCTGAGACGCCTCGGCCTCGACCCGGGCTGCCGGAGCGCTCCGTTGCGGCCCGGGTGCGCCGTGCTCTGGAGTGGTTGAGAAAAGAGTTGCGGATCGGTGAGCGCCCGCCTCGCCCCGCGCGCCGTGCGGTCGCCGGGCAGCCCCAAGAAGTCGGGACACGCTCCGCTCCCATTGTCTGCCGCCCTGTCGAGTTTCCTCCGCCGGCTGGGGAAGGGCTTTCCCCGCAGGGATCGCCTTTCTCAGGGAAAGAAGCCACATCCGAGCAGGTCCTTGAGCCCGGTGCAAAGCCCGGCGACCGGTTCGGCTTTCCCGCTTTTACGGGTTTTGCTGGCTATGGGCCGGGGAGCGTCCAGGCGCTGTCCCTTAAGAAGGAGGAGGCAGAGCCGCGGACGCCGAGCGAGGAACTGGGGAGCGAGGCACGCGAACCCATTCAGGTCACCCAGAGGGCGCAGGCCGTGCCGGCCGTCGAAGGACCGCGGCCGTTCGGGCGACGTTTGCTGGCCAAGGCGGGCCGTGGCGATCCTCTTCCGCCGCCGACGCGGTCGTTCCTGGAGGCGGTGCTTCGCCGGCCCCTGGGCGGGTTGCGCATCCGCAGCGGCGGAGAGGTGTCCCGGGCCGTCCGCGACATGGGTGTGGCCGCGGCCACGCTGGGGAGCGAAATCTGGCTCTCCTCGTCCTTTCCGGGGCTGGAGACGCCTGGAGGCCTGGCGCTTCTTGCCCACGAGGCCGTGCACGCGATCCAGGCGGCGGCGCGCGGGCCTGCGCGTGAGGGGGCGCCCGAAGCGCGCGAGGAGGAGGCACAGGCGTTGCGGATACAGGCGGGCGTCGAGGCACTGTTGGAGACGGGTCGCTTGCGAGTGTCCGCGCCGTCGCCGGCAGCGCCGCTGTTTCCCGAGTTGCCTGTGTCGGGGGCACAGGAACGGCGTGCTGCCGCCCCGCTCCCGATCTCGGCCACACCCTCTTCCGGGCCCTTCCGCTGGAGGGCGGGTGAGGAAACGGTCGCCCCAGCCCAACCGTTTCCGGTCGTTGCCGCGCCTTCTTTCGGGCCGTTCCGCCGAGCGCCGGCCGAGGAGACGGTGCCACCGGCTCAACCACCTTCCCCGCCGGCCCCGCTGCCGGGGCCGGACATCGAAGCACTGGCTGAAGAAGTCTACCGCCGCCTGCGATACCGCCTGGAGCTGGAGCGCGAACAACGAGGAATCGAACGAGGAATCGGATGAAGCCGCAGAAGGCCTGCATCACGAATCTGGAGACGGGCGAACAGATCGAGTGCCTGTTCAACCCGACCGAGTACGCGTTTGCGAAGAGCAACCAGTGGGAACCGGTCAAGATCCTCGGGGACAACGTGCCCCTCCCCAAGTTCGTCAGCGGGGGCGCGATGACCCTGCGGATGACCCTCTTTTTCGATACCACGGAGCAGGGGACCGACGTCCGCGAACACACGGAAAAACTGCTGAAACTCATGCAGGTGGACCCGAAGCTGCGCAACGACAAGAACAAGAAGGGCCGGCCCCCGCGCTGCATGTTCTCGTGGGGGCGCGTTTGGGGG
>JBMFPK010000136.1:0-6855 GCA_049969155.1 Chloroflexia bacterium
CCCAGAGCAAGGGGGCCAAGGGGATCAACCTTGCAGGGATCTGCTGCACGGCAAACGAAGTGCTCATGCGGCTGGGCGTGGGCTCGGTGGGGAACTTCCTGAGCCAGGAACTGGCGATGATGACCGGCGCCGTGGAGCTGATGGTCGTGGACGTGCAGTGCATCATGGAAGCGCTCGCCCCGCTCTCCAAGCGCTACCACACCAAGCTGGTCACGACCTCCCCCAAGGTCAAGATCCACGGCGCGATCCACATCGAGTTCGACGAGCACCGCGCGCGGGAGATCGCGAAAGAGATCGTCCGCATGGCGATCGACAACTTCCCGAACCGGGGACCGACCTATATTCCGGACTTTAAGAGCCGTCTCATCGCCGGCTTCTCCCACGAGTATGTGAACTATGCTCTCGGCGGTTACTACCGGGGTTCCTTCCGTCCACTGAACGATGCTATCATGCAGGGCCGGCTGCGCGGCGTGGCCGGTGTGGTAGGCTGCAACAACCCGCGCACCTGCGAGCAGGATGCCTATCACCAGTACCTGGTGCGCGAGTTCATCCGCAACGATGTCCTGGTGGTGCAGACCGGCTGCGGGGCGCTTTCCTCCGCCAAGTACGGCTACCTCACCCCGGAGAGAGCGTTCGAGGAAGCAGGACCTGGGTTGCGGGAGATCTGCGAGGCCGTGGGAATCCCGCCTGTGCTCCACCTCGGATCATGCGTGGACAACAGCCGCATCCTGACCATCCTCACCCAGATGGCCACCGAAGGCGGCCTAGGCACCGACATCAGCGACATCCCGGGCGTCGGGATCGCTCCGGAGTGGATGAGCGAGAAGGCGGTCGCCATCGGTTGTTACTTCGTGGCTTCGGGGGTCTACACGATCATGGGCGGCACCAGCCCCGTGGCCGCAAGCGAGGTGGTGAGCCGCCACATCAGCCAGGGGTGGGAGGAACAGGTGGGCGGCAAGTTCGAGTTCATCGAGGATGCCGACGAGATCCTCGCCCGCTCCTTCGCGCACATCGATGCCAAGCGCCAGGCCCTGGGCCTGCCCGAGTACGACCCCAACCGTTACGGAGCGAGCGGCGATGCCCTGATGCTCCGTTACCTGAAGGCGCTCGAAATGGGCCTGCCGGTGAGCCCCTACAGCACCAAGGGGCTGGAGCAGGTCGGTTAGGAGAAGGAGGACGCGATGTCGCGCTATATCGCAACGGCTGCGATCCGGGGGGCCAACGCGATCGTCCGGGAAGCCGAAGAGATGCTCGCGAAAGCGATCGCGGAACTGGGACCGGAAACCCCCGTCGCCTTTACGAACACCGCCTACTACCTGCCCGTGATCTACGGCTTTACCGGCATCGAGGTGACGAAACTGGGCGACCTGGTCCCCGTACTCCAGCACGCCCGCTCCTTGCTTCACCCGGTTCCCTCGGAAGAGAACTGGCTCCCCTATCTTGGCGAAGCGCTGGACTGCGGCGTGGCCACGCTGCTCGCTGAGGAAGCGATCATGGGCATCCGCTTCGCCCGTGGAGAACAGCCCGAGCGGATCCCGGGCCTCGTGCTGACCGGCACCTCGTTCACCAGCCCGGATGCGGAGTCCCAGGAGGTCGGCGGCTATGCGAACGGGCCGATCGACGACATCCAGCTCCGCGCCTGGGGCATTCAGCTCGTGGACGGCCGTATGCCCGGGTTCGCCGCAATCGTCGGCGCCGCGAAATCGAACGAAGTCGCGGTCGAGATCGTGCGGCAGCTCCAGCAGCGCAACATCCTGGTCTTCCTTTCCGGAAACGTGAACGGCCGCAGCATCATCCATCAGTTGATGGAAGAAGGGGTGGAGCTGGGGTACGACACCTACACCGTCCCCTTCGGCACCGACACGATCTCGGCGATCTATGCCCTGGGGTTCGCGACCCGCTCGGCACTGACCTTCGGCGGCAAGAAGGGCGGACAGGCCCGCGAGATCCTTCTGTACAACAAGTACCGCGTTTTTGCCTTCGTCCTGGCCCTGGGCGAGGTGGACGACCTGAAGTATGCGACCGCTGCCGGCGCGATCTCCTACGGCTTCCCCACCATCGCCGATACCATCATCCCGCAGATCCTCCCCACCGGCGTCACGCAGTACGAGCACGTCATCTCGATGCCGTTCGACGACATTCCGGGCGAAAACGATATCGAGCGGGCGAAAAAACTCGTGCAGAAGTGCATCGAGGTGCGCGGGGTCAAGGTCAAGATCGCCGAAGTGCCCATCCCGGTCCCGTATGGCTCCGCTTTCGAGGGCGAGCGGGTGCGCCGCGAGGACATGCGCATCGAGTTCGGCGGCAAGCACGCCCGTTGCTTCGAGTACCTGCGGATGGTCAACCTCGACGAGTGCGAGGACGGCAAGGTCACCGTCGTTGGGCCGGGCATCGAGAGTGTGCCCGAGGGTGGCGCGATGGATATGGGGATCGTGGTCGAGGTGGCCGGCCGCAAGATGCAGCTCGACTTTGAGCCGGTGCTCGAGCGCCAGATCCATTACTTCATCAACGGCGCGTCCGGCATCCAGCACATCGGCCAGCGCGATATCGCCTGGATCCGCATCTCCAAGGCCGCCTTCGAAAAGGGCTTCCGACTGGAGCACTTTGGCAAGATCCTCCACGCCCGCTTCCATGCCGACTTTGGCGCCATCGTGGACAAGGTGCAGGTCACGATCTACACCGACAAGGCCGCGAGGCCTACAACTACCGCAACCAGCGCCTGGCGGACCTAGTGGACGAGGCGGTGGAGGAGTTCTACTCCTGCACGCTTTGCCAGTCCTTCGCGCCCAACCACGTCTGCATCGTCTCGCCGGAACGGCTGGGGCTGTGCGGCGCCTACAACTGGCTCGACTGCAAGGCCTCCTACCAGATCAACCCCACCGGCCCCAACCAGCCGGTCCCCAAGGGCCGCTGCCTGGACCCGGTCAAGGGCTACTTCGACAAGGTGAACGAGTTCGTCTACAAGACCTCCCACGGCACCGTGGAACAGGTCAGCATGTACTCGATCGTCGAGAACCCGATGACCGCCTGCGGGTGCTTCGAGTGCATCGCTATGGTCATCCCGGAGGCCAACGGCATCATGGTCGTCTCGCGGGAAGATCCGAGCATGACGCCGGCCGGCATGACCTTCTCCACCCTGGCTGGTATGGCCGGCGGCGGCCTGCAGACGCCGGGCGTGATGGGCGTGGGCAAGTACTACCTGCTCAGCAAGAAATTCATCTCCGCCGACGGCGGCTTCAAGCGGGTGGTGTGGCTCTCGTCCATCCTCAAAGAGACAATGGCCGAAGAGCTGAAGCAGGTCGCCATCCGCGAGGGCGACCCCGACCTGATCGACAAGATCGCCGACGAGCGCGTGGCGACCACCGTGGACGAGCTCCTCGCCTACCTGGAGGAAAAGGGGCATCCGGCCCTGACGATGCCACCGCTCTTCTAGGCCAGCGGATCGGCGCTCTTCCCCGGGTGCCGCAGCCGGCCTGCCAGCTGCGGCACCCGGTTCGATCTTTATCCCTGGTTGTGCCCGGCTCCCTACGAAAAGCACCCGGGCGAAATAGTTGCGCCGCTCCCCTGCCTGTAGTACAATATGGGCCGGCCCACGCGGCCGGTGAACGTTGTGCAGCTTTCCAAGGAGCGGATAAGGAGGTAGGCTGTGCCGGATTACCTTCAGAGGACCGCTGTGCGAGAGGTGATGCACCGGGGCGTCATCACCTGTACCCCCGATACGGCGCTGAAAGAGGTGGCGCGCATCATGAACGCCACCGATGTCCATGCGCTGATCGTGGTGAACGAGCGGAACGAGGCTCAGGGCATCGTTTCCCACATGGACATGCTTCGGGCCTTCGGGCAAGACTTGTATGCCTTGAAAGCCCAGGACGTGATGACGAAGGAGGTACTGAGCATCGAGCCCGATGCGCCGCTGGCGGAGGCGGTACGGATGATGCTGGAGCATCGCGTGCACCGCCTGCTCGTGGCTCGGATCGAGGGCGGAGCCAAGATTCCGCTCGGCGTCATTTCCACCACGGACGTGATTGACGCCATGTGGGGTCGGCCGTGGCTGTGGGAGCGGCCAGCGTAAGGTACGCGACGGGATCGAAGAAGAACCCGACCAGAGGAGGACCCTATGCCTGTCGAGATCCCCAAGGAAAGCTGGACGAGCCGGGTGCTCGAGGTCACGCTCGGCGCAACCCCGGCAGAAGGAGGGACACGGGGGCGGACTGTTACCGTAGGAGGTGAAAGCACGCTTCCCTTCCTTCACTTCGAGGGGAAGATGCCCCACCGCCCGGTGGTCGCAGTGGAAGTGCTCGACCGCTACCCGGACGACTGGTCCCCGCTCCTCCTCGAAGCCTGGGGCGAAGCCATGCACGACCCGGTCGCCTGGGCTGCGCAGGGGGTAGCCGCCGGCGCGGATCTCGTCTGCCTGCGCCTGGAGGGAGCGCACCTGGACCGCGACGGTCGGTCCCCGGCAGAGGCTGCACAAGTCGTCAAGGCGGTCCTGAAGGGCGTCGAGGTTCCCCTGATCGTCCTGGGGCCCGGCCAGCCCGAGGCGGACAACGAGGTGCTGGTTGCCGTCGCCGAGGCCGCGAGCGGAGAACGGCTTGCCCTGGGCCTCTGTGAGGACAAGAACTACCGCACCATCGTGGCTGCTGCGCTGGCCCATCAGCACCTGGTCATCGCAAGCTCCCCGATCGACGTGAACCTGGCCAAGCAGCTGAACATCCTGATCAGCGACATGGGACTCCCTCTGGAACGTATCCTCATCGACCCCACCACCGGGGCACTCGGCTACGGGCTGGAGTATACCTATTCGGTGATGGAGCGGCTGCGGATCGCCGCGCTGACCGGAGACCGGCTGACGCAGCTCCCCTTCTTCTGCACCGCTGGGTTCGAATCGTGGCGGCAGAAAGAGTCCAAGGTCGGAGAACGGGTTCCCGCTTCCTGGGGTGATTTCCGCGAGCGCGCCATTGCCTGGGAGGTGATGACGGCCACGGCGCTGCTGATGGCCGGCGCGGACATCCTGGTGCTCCGGCATCCCGAAAGCATCCGGCGGGTGGCGCAGATCATCGACCGGCTGATGGGGACCAAGGAGGCGTAAGCCATGGCGCTGAGCGGATTGGAAATCTACAAACTGCTGCCCAGGACGAACTGCAAGGAGTGCGGCTTTCCCACCTGTTTGGCCTTCGCGATGAAGCTCGCTGCCAAACAGGCAGAACTGAGCGCCTGCCCGTACGTCTCCGAAGAGGCGAAGCAGGCGCTCGCTGCCGCCGCCGCTCCGCCCATCCGCCTCGTCACCGTGGGGACCGCCCCGCATAAGGTCGAAGTCGGAAATGAGACCGTGCTCTTCCGACACGAGAAGACCTTCTACCATGAGCCGGGGATCTTCCTGCGCGTGCGGGATACCAAGGATCCGGCCACGGTGGAGGCGGTCGTCCGTGAGGCGATGGGGTACGCCGTGGAGCGGGTGGGCCTGACCCTGGGGCTGAACGGTGTAGCGGCCGAGAACGCCTCGGGCAGCGCGGAGACCTTTGCCCGCACGGTGCAGCAGGTGCGCGCGCTGACCGAAAAGCCCCTCATCCTGATGGCGGAAGATCCGCAAGCGTTGAAGGCGGCGCTTGCGGTCGAGGGGGGCAAACGGCCCCTCCTCTACGCGGCGACAAGCGCGAATTGGCAGGCGATGGCTGCCTTGGCGAAGGAAGCCGGCCTGCCGCTTGCCGTGCGGGACGACGACCTTTCCACCCTGGCCGATCTCACGGAGAAGATCAAAGCCGCGGGCGTGGAAGACCTGGTGCTCGACCCGGGTGCGCGGGACATCCTGGGAAGCCTCCATGCCCTCACCATGCTCCGCCGCCTGGCGCTGAAGAAGAATTTCCGGCCGCTGGGATATCCGATCATCACCTTCCCGGGCGAAGGAGCACAGGATCCGCTGGATGAGGCGGTCATCGCAGCAGAGCATGTGGCCAAGTATGCCGGGCTGATCGTGCTCGACCACTTTTCTCCGGCGCTCGTGTACCCGTTGCTCACACTGCGCCTGAACATTTACACCGACCCGCAGAAGCCGATCCAGGTCAGCCCCGGCCTCTACGAGATCGGCAGCCCGGGACCGGAGTCTCCGTTGATGATCACGACCAACTTCTCGCTGACCTACTTCACCGTGGCCGGCGAGATCGAGGGAAGCGGGGTGCCCGGCTGGCTGCTCATCGCCGACTCGGAGGGCATGAGCGTGCTCACCGCCTGGGCAGCAGGCAAGTTCGACGCGGAAAAGATCGCCAAGACGGTCAAGCAATTCGATGCCGCGAGCAAGATCTCCCACCGCAAGCTGATCCTCCCGGGATACGTTTCCTCCCTCCTGGGCGAGGTGGAGGACGAGCTTCAGGGCTGGGAGATCCTGGTCGGGCCGCGCGAGGCGGTCGATATCCCGAACTATCTGAAGAACGTGTGGCGGCCCTAGAGCCTACCGAGTGGGGTGCGGGCGGCCTGGTGTTCTGGCCGCCCGCACGGCCTACTGGGGGAGGAAGCCAGTGGAGAGCCGAAGGTTGTACCGTTCGCGGAGTGACCGCATGATCGCCGGTGTCTGCGGCGGCCTGGCACGGTATCTCGGGGTTGACCCGACGCTGGTGCGGGTGATCTTTGCCCTGGCCAGCCTTTTCTTCCTCGGGCTCGGCGGCGTCCTGGCCTACCTCATCCTGTGGGCCGTCATCCCGGAGGAGCCGGCCGGCTTCTGACCGGCCAGAGAACGCGGTGCCTTGCCCTGTCCCTGCGGATCCGACCAACCTGCAGAGCGCTCCGGCCACGCTCGATGCCATCGTCGTCTCCTGGAACGTGCGGGACTATTTGGCACGCTGTCTGCGTTCCTTGAGGCGC
>JBMFPK010000137.1:0-6769 GCA_049969155.1 Chloroflexia bacterium
GGTGTGGCGCAGATCGACCCCACGCGCTGCCTCACCTGGACAGAGAACCGCTCCTGTACCGTCTGCCACGATACTTGCCCGGTGCCCGGGGGCGCAATCCGCCTGGTCGCGGAAGAGACGCAAACCCCGAGCGGTGAGCGCATCCGGGTGCAGCGCCCCCATGTGCGCCAAGAACGGTGCAACGGCTGCGGCATCTGTGCGTACAACTGCCCCATAGAAGGGGAAGGAGCCGTCCGGGTGCGGCCCATGTGACACTACTCCCAGATCCCCGGGATCGGTGTCCCGCAGAAGCGGCAGCGCCCCTGTTCGATCTCCACCGCATAGACCGCGAACTGGATGCGCTCGATCACGATCCTCCCGCAAGACGGGCAGTAGGTGCTGTTGCGGGGGTGGCCGGGGAGGTTGCCGATGTAGACGTAGCGCAGCCCTTCCTCCAGCGCGACCTGCGCCGCCTGCTCCAGCGTCTCCACGGGGGTCGGAGGCAACCTCTGGAGGCGGTACGAAGGGAAGAAGCGCAGAAAGTGCAGGGGGGTGTCCGCCCCGAGGGTGGAAGCGATCCACCGGCACATCCGGCGGGTCTCTGCAGGATGGTCGTTGTAACGGGGGACCAGGAGGTGGACGACCTCCAGGTGGGTCCCGCTGCGGCCGATCTCCTCGAGCGCCCGGAGGACAGGAGCGAGCTCCGCGCCGCAGACTTGCCGGTAGAAAGACTCGCTGAAGCCTTTCAGATCCACCACGATGGCATCGAGGCGCTGGAGCAGGGCACGCAGCGCCTCCCGTTCCAGGCTCCCGTTCGTGTGGCAGAGCGTGCGCATGCCCGCGGCGCGGGCTTCCTCCAGGATGTCCAGCATATAGTCGTAGAAGACGATCGGGTCGTTGTAGGTGAAGGAAACGGCCCGGCAGCCGGCCTCCAGGGCCCGCGCCACGACCTTTGCGGGGGTTGCCTCGATCGCTTCTACTTCCCACAACGTCCGCTGGGCGAATTCCCAATTCTGGCAATACTTGCAGTGAAAATTGCAGGAAGCGGTCCCCGTGCAGAAGATGCGGCTCCCCGGAAGCATATGGAAGACGGGCTCCTTCTCGATCGGGTCGACCTGGAGGACGCAGGGGCGGGAGTGCACCAGGCTGAAGGCCCGCCCTTCGACGTTCTTGACGTTGTGGCAATGGCCGAGCTGTCCGGGAAGGAGCACGCAGGTGCGGAAACAGACCTGGCATTGGACGGCCTGCTCTGCGAGCCTCCGGTGGAAGCGTAACTCGTGGGAAGGTGGCGGTGGGGTCAATGCGGGGCGGCGAGGAGCGGCCCTGTCCATGCGGCCGCATCCGGCGAGGAGCCGCCATCCCAGGCCGGACGCCCCCAGCGCCAGTCCGTGGCGCAGGAGCACCTTCAGAAACTCCCGTCGGCTCAACCAGGACATCCCGACTCCTGCCTACGGCGGGCATCAAACCAGCCCGTGAGCCCGGCGTACGGCGGCGAGCACACCCTCGAGCGCAGGGTCCACTGCCCGCGGCTGGCCGCCAGGGGGCGGTCCCAGAGGGTCTTCGACCTCCTCAGGCGCGTGCCCCTGCCAGACGCGGAAACAGGCGAGGACGCCGTAGGCGAGCGCGTGTGGGTGGTACCCTCCCTCCAGGGCCAGCACGAGGCGGCCACGACAGAACGCCTCGCTGATGTCGCGCACGCGTGCGGCCAGATGGGCAAACCCGCGCACGGTCAGACGCATGCTGGCCAGGGGGTCAGCCCAGTGGCCGTCGAACCCCGCCGAGACAAAAACGAGCTCGGGGCGGAAGCGCTCGGCGACTGGAAGGAGGACCTCCTCGAAAACGCGTCGGTAACCTGTATCTCCGATCCCGGGCGGGAGTGGCACGTTGACGATACGGCCGGCGCCCGCCCCGGCGCCTGTCTCGCGCACGGAGCCGCTTCCCGGGTAGAGGGGGTACTGATGGGTGGAGAAATAGAGCACGCGCCCATCGCGATAGAACGCCTCCTGGGTGCCGTTGCCGTGATGGACATCCCAGTCGACGATGAGCACGCGTTCCAGGCCCCGCTCGTCCAGGGCGAGCCGGGCGGCGATGGCCACGTTGTTGAAGAGGCAGAACCCCATGCCCCGGCTGGGGGTAGCGTGGTGTCCGGGCGGACGCACGAGCGCCAGCGCCCCTTGCAAGTCCCCGTCGAGGACGGCTTCCATCGCCTGGACGACCCCACCTGCAGCCAGGAGCGCGATGTGGTAGGAAGCGGGGGTCAGGTAGGTATCCGCATCCAGGTAGCGCGGCCCGCGGGCGGCCAGCTCGCGCACCTGTGCGATATAGGCCGGATCGTGGAGGTGGGCCAGGCGCTCCTCGGAGAGCGGGCTCGGGGCGATGAGTTCGGCCTCTTCCCACGCCCCGCTCGCGCGCAGGAGCTCGACGATGGCCCGCAGCCGGCCAGCATTTTCCGGATGGGTCGGCTCGTCGTGCTCCAGGTACTCCGGCGAATATACCACAGCAACGGTCATCCTTCCGCTCCTGGAAAAGCCGACCGGCTGCAGATCGCGCCTCAGGCCGGCCGGTTTCCACGCACCAGGGCCAGGAACTCCTCGCGCGCCCGCGTATCGGAGAGAAACAGCCCGCGGTGGGCCGAGGTCACGATCAGCGAACCCGGCTTTTTCACCCCGCGCATCACCATGCAGAGGTGCGTCGCCTCCAGGATGACGCCGACGCCGGCGGGCCGCAGGGTGTCTTCGATCACCTCGGCAAGTTGGCGGGTGAGGCGCTCCTGCAGTTGGGGCCGGTGGGACAGGGCATCGAGCGCCCGCGCGATCTTGCTGATGCCCACGACGCGCCGTTCCGGCACGTACCCCACGTGGGCCACCCCGTAGAAGGGGAGGAAATGATGTTCGCACATCGAGTAGAAGGGGATGTCGCGCAGGACGACCATCCCCCGCTGTTCCTCCTCGAAGCCGCCGCGCAGGAACTCCCGAGGGTCCTGGTGCAGCCCAGAAAACAGCTCGGCGTACATTTCGGCGATGCGGCGCGGCGTAGCCACGAGGCCCTCGCGGGTGGGATCCTCCCCGATTGCCTCGAGGATCGTGCGCACGGCTCCTTCGATCCTGACCTGGTCCACCATCTGAGCCTCCTCCGTCCGGCACCTCGATTATACCGGAAGCGGATGCGAGCTGTAAAGGGCTTCCGATCGCCCGCACACCACGTGGGAAGGCGCAGTTGCGCCGCGGGCTGCCGTTCGACCTGTCCGGGCGGCCTCGATTTGACAAATGGGCGCAAGACGGGTAAAATTCGTTTCGATTCTTAACCGTTAGGTTTCTTTCAGATTCCGGAGGCGCCGGCGCTCTTGCGCGGGACGGTAACAGGGGAAACCATGGACGGTCACTCGCTTCACCAGGAAGAGCTGCGCCGGGCGGTGGAAGCCTTCTGGGAAACGATCGCTCCCCTGTGGCAGCGCATCCGTGCCCACATCCGCCAGGTGGCTAGCGAGCAGTACGGCATCAGCGTCGAGCAGTTCCACATCCTGCGCCACATCCGGCGGGGGGAGGGCTCGGTGAGCGATCTCGCCCAGGCCAAGCGGGTCAGCCGCGCCGCCATCAGCCAGGCGGTCGACACCCTTGTCGAGCGGGGGCTGATCGCCCGTACCCTCAACCCTGCGGATCGGCGCAACATCCGTTTGACCCTCACCCCGGAAGGCGCAAGCCTGCTGGACGCGATCTTTGAGGAAACCCGCAGCTGGATGATGGAGCTCCTCGCTCCCTTGAGCACGGAAGAGCTACAGACGCTCCTTTCCGCTATGCAGACCCTCCGGAGGCTCCTCTGAACGATGAAACAGGTGCTCAAACTTCTCCCCTTCCTCAAACCCTACTGGAAAAAGGCCCTGCTTTCGCTTGCTCTGCTCCTCATCGTGGTCGCGATGGACCTGGCCATCCCGCGGCTCGTCCAGCGCATCATCGACCAGGGCATCGCGCAGCAGAACCTGCGGGTGGTGTGGCAGACGTTCCTCATCATGCTCGGCATCTCCGTCGTGAACACGCTCTTTGCCGTCGGCAACAACAACCTTTCCGTACAGGTGGGCGAAGGGGTTGCCCGTGACCTCCGACGCACCCTTTTCCGCCGGGTACACACGCTTTCCTTCGGCAACCTGGACCGCCTTCAGACCGGCCAGTTGATGGTGCGACTCTCCAGCGACCCGGGCGTCATCCAGCGTGACGTGCAGGTCTCCCTGCGCATCGGCACCCGCGCGCCGCTGATGATGATCGGCAGCATCGTCCTCATGTTTCGTACGGACCTGCAGCTGGCGCTCGGGATGGTCCCTCTCCTGCTGGTGACCTCCGCGGTCCTTGTCTTCTTCGTCGTCAAGATGGAACCGCTCTTCCTCACGATGCAGCAGAAGCTGGACCGCCTGAACACCGTCCTCCAGGAGAACATCGCGGGCGTACGTGTGGTGAAGGCGTTCGTGCAGGAGAAGCGGGAGGCCGAACGTTTCGAGCGTGTGAACGAGGACTTTACAGCGCGCAACATCCGCGTGATGGAATTCATGGCTACGATGGGTCCGTCGCTCAGCCTGTGCGTGAACATCGGCATCGTGGCGGTGGTCTGGGCGGGCGGCCTGCAGGCGATCCGGGGACAGATCACCATGGGCCAGATCGCCGCCTTTGTGAACTATTTGCAGACCACGATGGGGCCGCTGATGATCATGGTCAACCTGGCGAACGTGTGGGCGGCCGCCTCGGCGTCGGCAAAGCGTATCCGCGAGGTGCTGGAGATGGAGCCGGAAGTGCAGGATGCGCCCGACGCCCAGCCTCTGCCCCCTACCAGCTGCCCGCGGATCGTGTTCGACCGTGTGACCTTCTACTACAACGGCACCGGCGGGGAGCCGGTCCTGAAGGACATCGATCTCACCGTAGAGCCTGGGGAAACCCTCGCCATCCTGGGCACTACGGGAGCCGGGAAATCGACGCTGGTACAGCTGGTTCCGCGCTTCTACGACCCCGCGGAGGGTCGGGTGCTTGTGGACGGCCTCGACGTGCGGCGGCTCCGGCAGGATTCCCTGCTGGCCCGGGTGGGGATCGTCCCCCAGGAAACGGTGCTCTTCTCGGGCACGATCCGCGACAACATCCGCTATGGCCGGCCGGATGCCACGGACGAGGAGGTGATCGCCGCCGCAAAGGCCGCTCAGGCGCACGATTTCATCATGCAGCTGCCCAACGGGTATGACACGCACGTGGAGGAGCGCGGCGTGAACCTTTCGGGCGGTCAGAAGCAGCGCATCGCCATCGCGCGCGCCCTGCTCACCCGCCCCGCCATCCTGATCCTGGACGACAGCACGAGCTCCGTGGACGTGGAGACGGAGGCCAGGATCCGGGAAGGGCTCCGGGAGTGGATGAAGGATCGCACCTGCCTGGTGGTGACCCAGCGCATTAGCACGGCGCGAAGCGCCGATCGGATCGTCGTGATGGACCGGGGCCGCATCGTGGCCACGGGCACACACGAGGAGCTGCTCCGCTCGAACCCCATCTACCAGGAAATCTACGCCTCGCAGATAGGGAACGGGCCCGCTGAGAACCCGACGTTGACAGAGGCGCGAGGATGATGCGACAGAGTTTCGGTCCTCCGGGTGGAATCCGCCCCCGGGCAATGCGCGGAGGCCCGGGACACGTGGCCCAGATCGAAAAGGCCCGCGACCCGCGGTGGACTTTCCTTCGCCTTCTGCGCTACCTGTCCCCCTACCGGCTGGGACTCGCCCTGGTGCTCCTGCTCGTGCTCGTCTCTACCTTCCTCGGGCTCGTCGGCCCCTACCTGATGGGCCGGGCGATCGACCGGTTCATCGGCAACCGCGACGCTGTGGGGCTCGTGCGCCTGGCGCTCTGGATGCTCGGGGTGTTCGTCCTGGGCAACCTGGCGGACGCCCTCTCCGGATGGCGCATGGCCGGGATCTCCCAGAGGGCGCTGCAGCGGCTGCGCCGCGATCTGTTCAACCACCTGCAAGGGCTTCCCCTGAGATTCTTCGACTCCCGGCCGGCCGGGGAGCTGATGAGTCGGCTCACGAACGATATCGAGGCGATCAACCAGGCGGTCTCCCAGAACGCGATCGGTCTCCTGGGGAGCTCGCTTTCCCTTGTGGGGACCGTGGTGGCGATGTTCGTGCTGAACCACTGGTTGGCCCTCGCCTCGGTCGTGGTGGTGCCCCTCATGTTCTGGTTCACCACCTGGCTTGCGCGCTACACGCGCAAGGGGTTCCGCGAGCTGCAAAAGCACCTCGGGGAACTGAACGGCGTCCTGGAAGAATCGATCAGCGGATTGCGCGTGCTGAAGGCCTTCCGCCGCAGCGAGGCCGCGATCCAGGACTTTGAGGGAGAAAACGAGGAAGTGTACCGGGCCGGCGTCTACGCGAACTCGTATGCCCTCCTCCTGATGCCCCTCACGAACCAGCTGGGCAACCTCTTCGTAATCGCCATCGCCGGCCTGGGGGGATGGCTCGCCCTCCGACACCTGGCTTCGGTGGGGACGATCGTCGCCTTCATCAGTTACGCGCGGGCTTTCGTCAACCCCTTGCGGCAGATCTCCAACATCTACAACGCTATCCAGGCGGCGCTCGCAGGTGCGGAGCGCATCTTCGAGGTACTGGACACGCCCCCCGAGCCCCCGGATCCTCCGGACGCGCTGCCGCTGGAGGCCGTGCAGGGCGAGGTGCGCTTCGAAGGGGTGACCTTCGGGTACCTGCCCGACCGGCCGGTGATCCGGAACGTGAGCCTGGAGGCGCGTCCCGGACAGACCGTTGCCCTGGTGG
>JBMFPK010000138.1:0-6757 GCA_049969155.1 Chloroflexia bacterium
GGTGATAAAGTTCCCCAGCGACTTGCCCATTTTCACGCCGTCGACGGTCACCATGTTGTTGTGCATGAAATAGCGGACGAACGGCTTCCCCGTGGCTGCCTCGGATTGGGCGATCTCGCTTTCGTGGTGCGGGAACTGGTTCTCGAGGCCCCCGCCATGGATGTCCAGCGTTTCCCCAATGTACTTCATCGCCATAGCCGAGCACTCGGTATGCCAACCGGGGAAGCCCCAGCCCCACGGACTCGGCCAGCGGAGGATGTGTCCCGGCTCGGCCCGTTTCCAGAGCGCAAAGTCGGCCGGATGCCGCTTCTCGGGGTTGGGTTCGATGCGCACGGCTTCCAGGAGCTCCTCCACCCGCCGGCCGGAGAGCTTTCCATACTCGGGGAAAGTCTCCACGGAAAAGTAGACCGAGCCGTTCACCTCGTATGCGTGGCCCTTCTCCAGCAGCGTGCGGGTCAACTCGATCTGCTCGATAATGTGGCCGCTCGCACGGGGGGAAATGTTGGGCCTCAAGACCCGCAAGGCGTCCATGTCCTCGAAGTAACTGCGGGTGTAGGTCTCTACGATCTCCATCGGCTCCAGACGGGTGAGCGCGGCTTTCCGCAGGATCTTGTCTTCGCCGGCATCCGCGTTATCCGTCAGGTGGCCGACGTCCGTAATGTTCTGGACGTAGCGCACGCGATACCCAAGGTAGCGCAGGTAGCGCACGACCACATCGAAAGAGACGTAGCTCTTCGCGTGCCCGATATGGGGGTCGTCGTACACGGTGGGACCGCACACGTAGATCCCGACCATCCCCTCGTGCAGGGGGACGAACTCTTCCAGGCGACGGGTCAGGCTGTTGTAGATCCGCAAGGCCATCGAAACCTCCTGTGTCCGGGTGATATCGGGAACCGGTGTGAGAGGAAGGGGACATCGGGCTCAGACCCGATGTCCCCCCGGACACACGCAAGCCGCACGTCGCTCCGTCCCTTGGAGCCGTGCCGGCGGCGGAAAAACGACCCCCAGGCGGCCCACGGGGTTCTCCCCGAGGTCCATCCCCATCCTCGGCCCTTCAGCGGGGCAGGTGGAGGATGCTATTCCTCCTCCTTTTTCTCGCTGGTCTTGCTCGTCACCTTCTCGGCGGACGAACCGTTGCCCGGTGACGAGGATTTTCCATAGTCGGTACAATACCAACCCGAACCCTTGAAGATGATAGCGGGTGCGAAAAGGAGCCGCTGCAGGCTGCCCCCGCAGTGTGGGCACACGCTCAAAGGCAGGTCGCTGAAGCGCTGTACGGCCTCGATCTGTTCGTGGCATTCCTGGCAACGATACACGTACGTCGGCATCGCTTCAACTCTCCCACCGAGTGTTCTACCGGACACAACCGGCGCAGAACAAAATTATAGCGCGCCCCATTCTTTCGCGCAAGTTTGCGCATCATTTCACAACCGGCGCCCCGAGTAGAGCCGGACCGGGTCCCCGATGGAAAGGTTCAGCGCCCGTGCGGCGCTGCCGTTACGGACGGCGATCTCCACGCGGTTGTGGCTTCCGATCAGGAAGAACGGCTCATCGGAAGGACCTTCCCCGTAAGTCCGCACTGGACCGGCGATCCTGCGGCCGGCGGCCTCGCACCGCACGCGTCCGCCGGGGAAAAAGTGGATGAGCATCTCGGCGCCGATGTTGCTGATCAGGTTGCCGAAACGGTCGATGTGCACGATGCGGCCGAGGAGCGTCCCGTCTTCCAGGATCTGGGGACGGATCTCGCTGAGGAGGAGCAGCCGCTCGCGCGGCCGGCCCAGCGCCTCCAGAGGCACCCCTGCAGCCAGGTGGGCAGCGACCGGGGCGAAGATGTCGCGGCCGTGGAAGGTAAAGCTCGGGTGGGGAAGCCAGTAGCGCGGTTCGGTAAGCTCCACGATGCGGCTGGCCGCGCGCTCCGTGGCGTCCAGATCCTCCCAAACACCGCTCAGGAGGCCGTTATCGGGAGCGACAAAGAAGGCGAAGGGGGTCTCCAGAGCTATGGCGGCCCTCGCGGTGCCGACCCCCGGATCGACGACAGCAAGATGCACGGTCCCGCGCGGGAAATACCGCCAGGCGCTGGCCAGGAGAAAGGCCCCCTGGAGCACCTGCTGCGGGCGCACCTCGTGGCTCAGGTCGACGATGCGGGCCTGTGGGAAGATGCTCCAGATCACGCCGTGGAGGACGGCGGCGTAACCGTCCGCGAGCCCAAAGTCGGTGGTCAGGGTGATGATCCCGGAGCGTTCCATCCCCAACCTCCGGGCTGCTCCAGAAGCGCGCTGCCGGTCTAGGGCGTGCGGTCAAAGGGGAGGTCGGAGATGCGCATCAGCTTGTCCCAGCGGTGGGCCGCCTGGACATAGCGGATAGTTCCCGAGGCAGAGCGCATGACGAGCGAGTGGGTGGTCGCTCCGCGGCCGGAGAAGCGCACCCCCTGGAGCAACTCCCCATTTGTGATGCCTGTAGCAGCCAGAAAGACGTCATCGCTGCGCACCAGGTCGTCCACGGTCATGACGTGCTCGAGGTCCAGGCCGGCCGCCCGGGCGGCTTCTCGCTCTTGATCGTCGCGCGGCCACAAGCGGCACTGGAACCCCCCGTTCAGGCAGCGGGCGGCGCAGGCCGCGATGACCGCCTCCGGTGCTCCCCCGATCCCCATGAGCAGGTCGATGCCGCTCCCCGGCGTCATCGCCTGGATGGCAGCGGCGACATCCCCGTGAGGGATCAGGCGGATGCGGGCGCCTGTGGCGCGGATCTCGCGGATCAGGTCCGCGTGGCGGGGGCGGTCTAGCACGACGACCGTGAGGTCGTCCACGTCCATCCCCTTGGCCCGGGCGACCCGTCGGATGTTCTCCGCGACCGGGGCCTCGAGGTCGATCACGTCCCGCGCCTCTTCCCCGACGGCGAGCTTGTCCATATAGACGACCTCGCGGCAGCCGAAGAGGGAGCCTCGGTCGGCTACGGCAACCACGGAGATCGCCCCGGGCATGCCGTGGGCAAGGAGGGAGGTCCCGTCCACCGGATCTACGGCGATATCGACTTCTGGAGGCGAACCGGTGCCCAACCGTTCGCCGATGTAGAGCATCGGGGCCTGATCCTTTTCCCCCTCGCCGATGACCACAATGCCGTCCATATCGATGCTGCCCAGGACGAAGCGCATGGCGTGGACCGCAGCCCGATCGCAGGCATCGCGATCCCCACGGCCCATCCAGCGGGCGGCCTGGAGCGCTGCGGCTTCGGTCGCGCGGACCAGATCGAAACCCAGGTTCCGTTCCATGTGGGCCATAGGTGCCTCCGCTCAGTTGCCCCGGGCCTTTTTCCAGTCGGCCAGGAAGCGTTCCACACCGATATCCGTCAGTGGGTGGTGGATGGCCTTCATCAGTACGTCGTAAGGGACGGTCGCGATGTCTGCCCCGACCTCTGCCGCCTGGGTGATGTGGAGCGGGTGGCGGATGCTTGCGGCGATGATACGGGTCGCGATCTCGTAGCGGGAAAAGATGTTGGCCAGGCCAGCCACAAGCTCCATGCCGTCCTCTCCGATGTCGTCCAGGCGCCCAACGAAAGGAGAGACGTAGGTCGCGCCAGCCACCGCGGCCAGGAGACCCTGGTTGACGGAAAAGCAGAGGGTAGCGTTCGTGCTGATGGGGCTGGAGCGGACCATATCGCGCGCCATCTCCACCCCCGTGGGGCAGCCCTTCTGGTGGACGCATCCCGCGCAGACACGATCGGGGTCCGCATAGGCCTCGCCCAGCCGGTGGATGGCTTCAAGACCCTGGGGCAGGATGGGGATCTTGACCACCACGTAGGGTGACCATGTGGCGATCTCGGCCGCTTCTTCCACCATAGCGTCGGCTTCCAGGCTCAGCACCTCGGCGCTGATGGGTCCTTGGACGATGCGGCAGATCTCCTGGATCGTGCTCTTGTAGTCGGCCCCTTTCTCCCGGGCCATGAGGGACGGGTTTGTGGTCACCCCGCTGATGATCCCCAGGCGGGCGGCGTGGCGGATCTGTTCCACGTTCGCGGTGTCGAGATAGATCTCCATAGACGGCCTCCTCTTCGCTCAGGACTGCGGCGGTCTGCATTGTACACGAGTTGGGAAGTGGACGCAACACGATGTGCGGTTCGGGCCGATCGTGCAAGGATCTCCACTGGGCAGAGCCAGGAGTGGCAAGCGCTGATGGGGTCGCAAGACGGCCCACCGCCTTCCGAGGGGGCACCGCAAGAGGCCGTCCGGCCACCGGGGTCCAATAAGAAACGGGCGGAAAACCGCCCGTTACAGGTAGCCCCAGGGGGATTCGAACCCCCGATCTCAGCCTTGAGAGGGCTGCGTCCTAGGCCACTAGACGATGGGGCCGCTTTTATAGTGTATTATAGGCGGAAAGGGGGAGGTTGTCAAACTGAAAGCCATCAAGACCGGGTGATCAAGAGGATCTTGGACGACGCGTGGGTGCATAGCCATGTATTCCTCGTTGAGCAAGTGGATTTGGTCCGGCCTGCGTCCAAGGAGGATTTCTCTCAGCATTCCGATACGAGCCCTAATGGCCACCAACTTCAAACCCATTATACCATAGAAAATTCACGCCTCAGCCGCGCTGGACCAGGGCGATTGTGGTATGATATGCGCAGCCTTCGTGGAGATCGATCGATGACGGACAAACTGGGGATCGTCGTGGTACATTACAACACACCACAACTCTTAAGCAGCTGCCTGAAATCGCTGCGCACGTGTAGGGTGCCGCACGCCGTCGTGGTCGTGGACAACGCCTCACCCTCTCCGGAAGGGGTAGAGCTTGTCGAGCGCGAATTCCCGGAGGCACGGATCATCCGTTGCCCGGAGAACCGTGGCTTCGCTGCGGCCTGCAACATCGGGCTGGCCGCGCTCTGCCCTCCCCTAGCCGGCGCCCCCGGTACGGTCGATGGCCTTTTCCTCCTGCTGAACGCCGATACCGTCGTGCAGGCCGGCGCACTGGAAACGCTCATCGCATTCCTGGAACAACATCCCCGGGCAGGAGCGGCCGGTCCACGCCTCCTCAACCCCGACGGCTCGATCCAGGAGAACGCCTTCACCTTCCCGACGCTGCTGATGTCGTTCCTGGACTTTTTCCCGCTCCACGGCCGGATCTATCGCTCGCGCCTCAACGGCCGTTACCCGCAGATGTACGGGGAGGAGCCGTTCCCGATCGACCACCCGCTCGGGGCTTGCCTCCTCCTTCGAGGTGAGGCGCTGGCGCAGGTCGGGCTGCTGGACGAGGGGTACTTCATGTACGTCGAGGAGGTCGATCTCTGCTACCGCCTGAAGCGGGCCGGCTGGGAGGTCTGGCACGTTCCCACCGCCCGCGTCGTCCACCTGGGAGGACAGAGCACTCGCCAAATGCCCGAACGGATGTTCGTGGAGCTGCACCGCAGCCGCTACCGCTTTTTCCACCGCTACTACCCGCGGGCCTTCCTCTGGGCCCATCGGCAGATCACCCGCCTGGGCCTGTGGTGGCGCGCACACCGGGACCGCCGGGCCTGGCGGCATGGCGAGATCGACGCCGAGGAATTTGCCCGCCGGCTTGCGGCGTACGCCGAAATCGCGGCCATGCGGTAGACCACCGCGAAACGGAGGTACTCGATGCCCCTGTCGGTAGCCGTCCCCGCGCGCGACGAGGAACGCTACCTCGCTGGCTGCCTGGAAAGCGTGCGGGAGTTGGCTGACGAGCTGCTCGTGGTGCTCGACCCGCAGACCCGTGACCGCACGGCGGAGATCGCCCGCAGCTTGGGCGCCCGAGTGGAAGAGGTGCCTTTCGTCTCCTTTGCGCATCTGCGCAACCAGGCGCTGGATCTCTGCCGCTGCCCCTGGGTCTTTTTCCTGGACGCCGACGAACGGGCAACGCCAGAACTGTGCCGGGAAATTGCCACCGTCATCCGGAAGGAACCTCCGGCGGAGGCAGGGGATGCCGTCGTGGGCTACTGGGTACCGCGCCAGAACTTCTTCTTCGGCCGGCCGGTGCGTCACGCGGGGTGGTACCCGGACTACCAGCTGCGCCTCCTGTGGAAAGCCCGCGCGCGCTACCCGGAAGCTCAACGCGTGCACGAAGTCGTGGAACTTCAGGGGCGGGCACAGTACCTCTCCGCCCACCTGCTCCATTACAACGTGGACCAGCTGGCCGAGTTCCAGGCCAAGCAACGGCGCTACGCCCGCCTAGAGGCCGAGACGCTCCTCGCCAAAGGCATCCGTGCCCGGCCCCGAAGCCTTCTCGGCCAGCCGTTGCGCGAGTTCTGGAGGCGATACGTCTACCTCCAGGGCTATCGGGACGGATGGCTGGGCCTCTACCTCTGCGCGGCGATGGCCTACTACACGGGCCTCACCTACGGGCACCTTCTGCGGATGCAGCGTGCCCTTCCGAAAACCTGACCGGCTCCGCGTGCGGCGTTCGCGGGGGTAGCCGACCCCTACAGCCCGTCCCGCAGGAGGGCGGCGTAGACGGCCATTCGCTCCCGGCGCAGGTCCGGGCGGTGCCGAAGCGCTAACTTGCACGCCTCCACACCCCACTTCCAGGCATACATCCCGAGCAGGAAGAGGCGCAGCGCTGCCGCCAGCCGGGGCCCGAACGTCTGCCGGGCGTAGCGCAGCTTGCTCCGCTGGAAGGCGAGGTGCTGCTGCAGAGGCACCTGTTCGCTGCTTTTTCCGCCGTGGTGGATCACACAGGCGCTAGGGAGGTAGAGCACCCGCCAACCAGCCCGCCGGATCCGCTGGCACCACTCGAGCTCTTCGAAGTAGAGG
>JBMFPK010000139.1:0-6756 GCA_049969155.1 Chloroflexia bacterium
CTGCGTGTCGCGGTTCACCTGTTTCCACGGGGAGCCTCGCTGCGGCCCAGGGGACGTTCGGACGGCTTCCCCCGGAGTGCCGCCAGCAGTTCGGGCGCGTGCTGCTCGGCCAGCCCCCTGGAGATGCCGCGGTTGCGGATCACCGTGGCATAGACCTGCGCGCTCGGCCGCGGCCGGCGGGTCTGGTTTCTCCAATCGAGCTCGATCAGCCCGAAGCGCAGCGTCCAGCCGGCTGCCCACTCAAAATTGTCCACCAGCGTCCAGTGGTAATATCCGTGGACGGGCCAGCCGGCCTGGATCCCCCGCCACACCTCGCAGAGGTGTGTGAGCAGATAGCGGGGACGGAGGTCGTCATCGGCATCCGGGCAGCCGTTCTCCGTGACGTAAATCGGGAGCCCCAGCCGTGCCAGGCGGCGGAGGCATCGGTACATCCCCGCCGGGTAGTACTCCCCGTAGTCGCCGTCCAGGAAGGGGATGTCGGGGCGCCGCAGCCTGCGGGCGAACAGCATTTCCTGCCGGCGCAGCGCGAAGACGATGCGATCCCGGGTGTAGTAGTTCAGCCCTATCCAATCGAGCGTGTGGTGAAGGTGGGGCGCGCGGCCCCGGCCAGCCGGGAAGAGGAGGCGACCGTGCACGAGCGGCTCCAGCGAGGAGCGGTTGAAGGCGAGATCGAAGAGCCAGGCCATCAGCCGATCGAGGGGCGAAAGGGGGCAAGCCGGGTCGAACAGACGCACGTTGTGGGCAAAGCCCACCCGGGCCAGCGGCTGGAGCGCGTGAATCTCGCGGTACGCCGCGGCATGCCCTTCCAGGAGATGGCGCAGCACCACCCCCGCAGCGCGCAGGTCCTGCTTCCCCGGCGGAAAGGTGCCCTGCAGGTACCCCATAAAGGCGTACACGTTCGGCTCGTTGACGGTGCACCAGATGTGGCACTCCTCAGAGAGCGCTTCGACGACCTTTCGCACATAGCGGGCGAATCGCTCCGGGGTGTCCGGATTCTCCCAACCTCCGCGCTCCGCCAGCCACAGCGGGTCGGTGAAATGGTGCAGCGTCACCATCGGCTCCATCCCGCGGGCGCGGACGGCGCGCAGGAGCGCCTGGTAGCGGGCCAGAGCCCGGTCATCCCAACGATCCGGCTGCGGCTCGATGCGCGACCACTCCAGGGAGAGGCGGAGCGCATTCACCCCCATCTGGGCCGCAAGGTCGAGATCCGGCTCCGGGTTCGCCCACCAGTTGCAGGCCAGGCCGGAGCGGTGGCCTTCGGCAATATGCCCGTCGACCTGTTCCCATGCCCACCACTGGTTCCCCCGGTTGTCTCCCTCCACCTGGTGCGAGGCCACTGCTACTCCCCAGCGAAAGTCGGCGGGGAAAGCGAACAGCAGATCGGACATTGACGACATCTCCGTGACGCTTCTCTGTCCGGACAGCGATTTCCGGTGCTTCTCCTGGTACATGGCCGAGAATGGGGTGCGGACGCTACCCCGGAATCGTGCGCGAGGAGCGGCTGCCTATGCCGCGGGCGAACGCGCCCGTTCCAGGTCGGCGCGCCGGCGCATCTCCTGTCGGAGGGCCGAAACGTCCCTCGGAACAAGGTACCCCACGAAGGCAAAAAAGATGGCGCACAGCAACCAGGCCGTCACACAGATCCCAAGGATCGCGATATGGAGGGACCACCGGTCCGCGATGATCCCCGCAAGCAAGGGGGAAAGTGCAGCTCCCGCAGATTCGATGAAGTACTGCACCGCCAGGGCCGTGCTGCGCACCTCCGGCTCGGTGACGTCATACACGGTCGCGATGACGTTCGGAGCGGCGAACGGGATGACGAACGCCGTGAGGCACAGCAACCCCAGGAAGAGCCAGGCGTTTTCGGCGGGTACGCTCAACGTGACCATGAGCAGAATGGCTCCTGTGATCACTCCGCTCCCAGCAACCAGGATGCGGCCCCGTGGCGTCCGTCGGAAAAGCCGGTCGCCCAGCGCCCCGGCCACCGGATACCCGGCGGCGAGCGCGAGCACCGCCAGACCCATCGTCAACAGCAGCATAGGACTGTCACCGTAGCCACGTTCCACCTTCAGATAGTACATGAACCAGTACGTGATCACGTTCCACGGAAAGACACCGAAAAAGCCCTGGACGAAGAGAAGGATCAGACTGCGCTTGCGGAACAGGCCGCGCGCGGCCTCCCAGCTGAAACGGTACGCGCCAATCTGCGCCAGATCCGCGAGCTCCGGCTCGCTTCGACCCCGAGGCGCTTCGCGGACCCCGAAGAAGATGGCGATCGCGATCGCGATCCCGAGCGAGCCGGTGAGGAGGAACACGTTGCGCCATCCGATCCGCGGGCCCAGCGTGATCGCCAGGACCATGCCCGCGAGAAACCCAAGCGGCGCGGTCAGCTGCAGCAGCCCGTACACCCTGCCCCGCAGGCGAGGTTCGAAATAGTCGGCAACCAGGCTGTACAGGCCCGGATAGCTCGAGTCGTCGATCCCGGTGCTCGCCCGCGTGAGCAGGAACGCGCGGTAGGTCGGGGCAAGCGCGTTCAGGCAGGTGGTTGTACCCCAGATGAACGAGGCGAGGGCCAGCAACTTGGAGCGCGCATAACGGTCGTACAGGTACCCCCACACCGGGTAAAGGATCGACCCGACGATCAGGGCCCCCGTGGAAACCGCGCCCATCTGGGTCTTCGTGATCCCAAAGGTGGCCTGGATGCGGTCGGTCAGCGAGCCGATGAGTAGCTTGTCGGACTGGTGGAAGAGCATGAAGGCGAAAAAGAGCGCGACGATGAACCAGCGGTATGCGCCACCTCCCGCCGAGCTCGGGGGAAGGGCCTGCCGCGACCGTGGACCGCGCTTGCTGTTCTCAGATCCTCCTGGCACGGAATCCTCCTTTCTTGGACCCGGAAGCGTACGCTGACCGGGCACCCGCCCGTGGCCCGAAGCTCAGAAGGACCGTCGTGCTTCCGGGGGCGTGAGCAGGGCTTCGACGACCGGGTGGAAGCGCGAATAGCGGAAGGCCTCCCCGTAGAGAAAGCCGGCGGCGCGCCCGATCTCTGCGGCCTGCCTTTCCACCGCCCATGCCAGCAGGGCCAGCGGATCGGCTGCCTCTGCGCCGAGGATCGAGCCGATCTCCAGGCCGGCTGCCTCGACCTGCCTGCGTGCGTCTTCCACCAGGAACTCGACCTGCGTCCGATGCTCTGCCAGCGCCGCGATCTTGACCTCCAGCGTCTCTTCGATGTCCACGACCCGGTCCGCGGGGCTCGGCTCCGACGTGAAAAAGTATTTTTCCACCGCGAAATGGGGCGCCAAACCTTCTGCGATCTGCTCGGGGTAGAACGACGGAAGAGAAGCGAACGCGACGGCATCCGACGCGGCCCAGGCGACCGCGCGGTGGTCGGGGTGCACTTCGAAGGGACACCAGGGGTCCTGGGCAAAGACGACGTCCGGCCGGTGCTGGCGAATGAGCCGCACGAACTGCTCGCGGAGGAGCCCGGGTGGGAGCCGATCCAGCTCGAGGTCCGGGTGCCCGAGGAGGATCGGCGGTTCAGCCCCCAGGACGGCTGCGGCCCGCCGGGCCTCCTCGGCGCGTAGGCGCGAAAGCGTCACCGGGTCGTGCACGAACGATCCTTTGTCGCCGTTGGTGGCGATGACCATGAGCACCCTGGCGCCCTCACGCGCCATCTTGGCCAGGGTCCCTCCGGCGAAGAACTCGGCGTCGTCCGGGTGTGCCGCAAAGACGAGGACGGTCTTGGACATTTGTGCACTCCTTCACGATATGCCCGGCTTTGCTGTATTCTAGGCGTTCCGCGCGTTCCTGTCAAACGGCCCTGGAGGCAAAATGGCCCATCCTGCAACGGTATCGCACTGGCCCCAGGGTGCACGATGGTCGCATACGTCGCTAGCCCACCAGGGCTGCCGGCGCTCCGGGCGAATCCCTCCGCAGTGCAGAAGGACCCGGATCAGCCTCTAGGGAGGATGTGCACGCCTTACCTGGGCTTCCGCCTCGGGCTTTTCTCAGGCGGATGGTGCAACCTAGGCTTTTTGCGCTCGGATTGCGTTCCCAGCCGGAATGGGGTACAATCTCTCGCGCGATACAAGGCGCTGCACGCGGCTTGTGTCAGGAGGTGGTAGCCATTCTGTAACGGGGGAGGCCCAGCCGGCGGTTTGGTTATTGTGCAGGCTTCGGGCCTCCAAGATCCTGTATTGCCTGGGGGGACGATGGCACGAAGGAAAAGTAAGGGTACTCGCGTCGCTCGCGTTATCGAGGGCCTGGTGGAGCTCCTGGAACGGTTTGGGGTCCCCGCGTGGATCTGTGACCGCGAGAGCCTCCGGGTGCTTGCGGTGAACCAGGCTGCAGTGGAAACGTACGGGTATGCCCGCGAGGAATTCCTGCGCCTGACGCAGCACGACATCCAGGCAAGAAGCTCCCCTCTCCTCACGGACCGAGACCGGACGCGCCACAGGCGCAGCGACGGGACGGAGCTCGACGTGGAGCAGGTCGCCTGCGCTCTGGACTTGGGCGGGTGCCCCGCGGTGCTGGTTCTCCGGGCGGCACATCCTGTCCCAGAAGAAACGACGGATTGGGAAGCCCTGGTCCTCCAGCTGGCGGAACTCGTGCCGCACTATGCGTTCCGTGTAGAGCCGGATGGGACGATGCGTGGAGAGTGGTTAAGC
Source organism: Chloroflexia bacterium (assembly GCA_049969155.1). Classification (GTDB taxonomy): domain Bacteria; phylum Chloroflexota; class Chloroflexia; order DTKN01; family DTKN01; genus DAOTVY01. The sequence goes on from JBMFPK010000139.1 coordinate 4,665, forward strand.
CGCTCCTTCGAACGCGCGTTTGGCTTTACGCGGGAAGAGATCGACGCACGTGGCGGATGGACGAGCATGGTCCACCCGGAGGATGTGCCGGTCGCTTTGGAGCACGCGCGGCGGGTGCTGGAAGGCAGCCGCGACGTCTGCGAGGTGCGCTTCGTCAGCCGCGGCGGGGAGGTGCGGTGGATCCGGGATACGGCCGTGCCGGTGTGGGATCGAGAGCGTCGGAAAGTCGTCCGCATCTACGGCGCGGTACAGGACATCACGGAATTGAAAGAGGCCGAGCGACAGCGCTGGAACGAGAGGAGTGGTTCCGAAGGCTTGCGGACTCGACTACCACCGCTATCTTTGTCTACCAGGGCGAGCGGTTCGTCTACGTGAACCGCGCGGGCGAGGAGCTCTCCGGTTACGGCGCGGAAGAGCTCTGCTCGATGCGCTTCTGGGAAGTTGTGCATCCCGATTTCCGCAACCTCGTACGGGAACGCGGTCCTGGCTAGGCAACTGGGGGAGGATGTGCCACCGCACTACGAGTTGCAGATCGTGCGCAAGGATGGGAGTGTCCGCTGGATCGACTTTACGGCTACCCGCATCGATTGGCACGGAAGACCGGCGGGCCTGGGGACAGCTTACGATATCACCGAGTTGAAACGGGTCGAGGAAGCGCTGCGGTAGAGCGAAGCGCGTTTCCGCCGGCTCGCCGAGAACGCGCAGGACCTGATCTACCGCTACGAGTTCGTCCCGCGCCGCGGCTTTACCTACGTGAGCCCGGCGGCGACGCCAATCACCGGATACACTCCCGAGGAGCACTACGCCGATCCGGATCTGGGGCTCAAGATCGTCCACCCGGAGGATCGCCCCCGCCTGGAGCAATACTTCGCCGGGGGCGGGACGTTCTACCAGCCGCTGACGCTTCGCTGGGTCCGCAAGGACGGGGGGATCGTGTGGACAGAGCAGCGAAACGTCCCCATCTACGATGAGGCAGGTCGTCTGGTCGCTCTCGAGGGCATCGCACGCGATGTGACCGAGCGCGTGCTTCGCGAGCGGGAACTCGTGGCGATGGCGATGATCGCTCGGGCGGTGGCCGAGATGGCAGAGCCCCAGGCCCTGTTGGAGCGGGTGCTCGACGCCGCGCTCCACGCGGTGCCCGCGGCGGAGAAGGGCTCGATCAGCCTTGTGGATGCCCAAGGACGGCTCCGCATCCGTGCGACGGGGGGTTATACGGATCCGGCTTTGATATGGCTTTCTTTCCCTCCCGAGGGTGGATATGCCGCGTGGGCTGTGCGGGAGAGGTGTCCCTTGAGGATACCAGAGGTCCGCTCGGATCCAAGGTTCCGCTATAATGGCGAGGTCGAGGAGGCGCGCACCGTGCAGAGCGCGATCGTAGCACCGCTCCTTTTGCAGGATCGCGCGATCGGAGCAATCGCCTTGGACAACTGCAGCCGGACGGACGCCTTTACGGAGCGGGATCTCCAGGTGCTCACAGACCTGGCCTCCGCCGTTGCGCTGGTGGTGGAAAATGCCCGGCTATTCGAGGAAACGCGTCGCCGAGCCGCGCAGCAGACAGCGCTGAACGCGATCCTGGTAGCGGCCAGCCGGGCAGGAGAGGACGTGCAGGCGCTCGTGGAGGTCGCTCTCGACCACCTGCTCCAGGCCCTCGGCCTGTGCAAGGGGGCGATCTGGGTCTACCCGCAGCCGAGGACGCGCGTGGAGGCCGCTGTTCGCGGGTTCCCGGAGACGCTGAACGCGGAGATGAGCCGCCTGGCCCGAGAAGGGGTCCTGCGACTGGACGGCGTCCGGGTTTGGGAGGACCTCCGCGCACCCCAGGAGCCGGTCGAGGAGCTGCTGCTTCGGCACAGCGTTCGGTCGGCCGTTGTGGCGCCCCTCCTGCCAGAGAAGGGACGGGTCGGAGGGATCGCGGTCGCCGATGCGCGGCCCCGCGCTTGGAGCGAGGACGAAGTCGCCGTCGTGGAGATGCTCGGACGCCAGCTCGGCACTCTGGTCGAACGGGCCCTTTCCATCCGGGAGACTCGGCGCCGCCTTGCGGCGCTCGAAGCCATACACCGCGTGTCGGCTGCGCTCCGCGGCGCCGTGACGGTGG
>JBMFPK010000140.1:0-6278 GCA_049969155.1 Chloroflexia bacterium
CGCGCGCATACCGAGCCCCTCGTGGAATGCGCGATCCTCCGCTTCCGAGCGCAGCAATACAGGCTTACGATGACGGATGATGTAGCCCGTGACCCCTTCCTCGACGCTCAGGCGGGTGGGAGGCATCGGTATTCCCCGCTCGATGTCGATCGCGGTGTGCCAGGTGCCTTCGCGCTCGTCATAAAGAGCGATATAGAAGTTGGTCGTGTCGAAAAGTCGGTTCACCTGGCGGTACACGGTCTTTACCAGTTCAGGCAGTTCTATGGTGGAGGAAAGCGCGTGCGCGATTTCGTTCAGGATAGAGAGCTGGATGATCCGTCGCTCCCGCTCCTCCAGCAAGCGGGCATTGCGCATGGCAATTGCTGCATGATCCGCCAGGTGGCGGACGAACCGGAGGTGTTCCGAATCGAACGCGTTCAAGCGGTTGCTCTCCAGGACGACGGCGCCGACGATCCGCTCCTGGTCGCGGATCGGCACGGTGAGCTGCGAACGGACCGTCGGAAGGAACTCGACATAGTCTGGGTCGGTGCGCACATCTCCCACAAGGGCATATTCTCCGGTCCGGACAACCCGGCCGATGATCCCCCGTTCTACGCTCCACGGATGGGTCCGCACCTGCTCCAGGACCTCAGGAGGGTAGCCCCGGCCTGTGAGCAGGGTGAGTCCCCGCGCGTCCTCGGTCAGCAGTGCAACCCCCCCAGCGTCCGCTGCAGTGGCCGCGATGGCGCGATCCAGCACGACTTGGATGATCCGCCGCAAATCGAGCAGGCGGTTCAGTTCCCTGCTGATCTCCTCGATGGTGCTTAGCTCGCTTACCCTTCGCGCAAGGGCGGAGTCGGTGCGTTCGTAGAGTCGCGCGTTTTCGATCGCGATCGCCGCCTGCGCAGCCAGGCTCTGGCCGAGCAGGATTTCGTGCTCCGTAAAAACGCGTTCTGTCCGGCTTTCCCACACCTCGATGAAGCCGAGTGGCCCCGTGCGTCCGACGAGCGGAAGGAAGAGGACGCTCTTGCCCCCATACTGCTCCATGTGTTCCCGTTCGTCTGGTGCTACAGAGGGATCGCTCACACGCCATACGGTGGGTTTCCCCTCCCGCAGCAACGCGGCGAGCTCTTCGCTCTCCTCGTAGGTCGTGCCTAGGTCGGAAACCTGCTCGAGCGGAGAGGCTTCCGGTGAGATGTACTCGGCAAAGACCGTACTAGCCCGTCGGCTTTCCTCCCAGAGGTTCGCGTAGGCGCTGGTGGCACGGAGAAGGCGGACCGCTTCGCGGCAGACGGTGTTCAAGACTTCCTGGAGGTCGAGCGAGGAGCTGATCGCGGTTCCGATCTGAACCAAGGCGGCCAGCTCCTGCTGACGTCTCTGGCTTTCCTCGAACCGCCGCGCGTTCTGCACGGCTCCGGCAACCTGGGCTGCGATCGTGGAAAGGAGGCGCACGTCGTCGGCACTGAAGGTGGTCGCCTCGTCGAAAGAACTGGCGACCATGACCCCTACGACCTCGTCGGCAGCGATCATCGGCACCCCCAGCCAGGCTTTGCCTGGCTTGCCCCCGGGGACGACCCCGCGGCGGGCGCACTCGGTCAGGTAATCGGTGGTCACGATCGGCTGCTGTGTCCGCACGACTTCGCTCGTGAGCCCTTCACCGATTCGCCATGGCTCTGCAGGGGGCTCCATCTCTTTGCCGTCCTCGACGTAGAAGGCGAAAGAGAATTCCCGGCGTGTTGCGTCGTAGAGGGCAACATAAAAGTTCGGCGCATTCAGCACACGGAGCACGGCCTGATAGGTCCGGCGGAGCACCTCGTCCAGCTGGATGCTCGTTCCGACGGACTGGGCGATTTCGTTGAGGATCACCAGTTCCGTCAACCGCTCTTCCTCGCGGCCACGTGCCTGCGCCTTCTCGATGGCGACCGCGGCCTGCGAAGCAATGGAACCAAGGATTCTCAGGTGCTCCGGGCGGTAGGCGAAATCCTTGCGGACCGAGCTGAGCGTGAGCACTCCGAGTACCCGCGTCCCGGCGATCAGCGGGACGCCGAGCCAGGCGGTGGCCGGAAGCTCCGGTTCTTGCTCCCACGGCACGATGCCGCGCCGTTCGCACTCTTTCTGGTAGTCCTCTACGAGGATGGGTTCCCCTGTACGCACCACTTCAGAGGCCAGACCCGAGGAGACGGACCAGCGGGTCCCTTCCTTCTCCCACCGCCGTCTGCCGCCTTCCACGACGAACGCCCAGTGCCATTCCCCAGTCTGTTCGTCCTGCAGGGCGACGGTCAGGTTGTCCCCGCCGATCAGGCGGGCAGTCCCGCGCCAGATCCATTCCAGGAGGTCGGCTACGTTCAGGGTGGAGGCCGCCAGCCCAATGCTGCTCAGCAGTTCCAATGCCGCGACGTCCCGACGGTATTGTTCGTTCAGCAGAGCCTGTGCGACCGCAACACCGGCACGGTCGGCGATGAGGGCCAGGAGTTCCCGATCGCGCCGCGAATATGCGGCGAACCGCGGCTCGCCCAGCTGAAGCCAGCCGATCCGGTCCTCCTCCGGGCCCAGCGCGACAAACAGTTGCCCTTGAAGCAATCCCAGGGGTTCGAGATCCCGTGCCGCGTACCCTGCTCGCACCAGCTCCTTCCAAGTGACCGGCTCCTTCCTCCGGAGGATCTCCTGCACCACGGGGCTATCCGGCGGAAAGCGAATGCCCAGGTGCCCGGGCGGCAGGCCCCAGACCTCGCGCGTCGTATAGCCCCCGCGCAGTTCATCCCGCAGCACCAGAGCCACTGTACGGGCCATCCACAGGGACGCGACACAATCAACGATCGCTCGTGCCAGTGCCTGCAGCTCCTCGATCCCCGCCAGACGGTCGGCCAGGACCCGCAGCACGCGCCGCTCATCATATCGTCGCCGCTCGAAGAAGCGGTCGATCCGTTCTTGCAGCCAAAGCCGCAGCGGATGCAACCCAAGGGTCACCGCAAGTGCCAGGACCGCGAGCAAGACCGGATGGTCCGGCGGGATCGGCATGCCCCCCAGACGCACGAACAGCTCCACGAGCCCCACGTACAGGATGAGCACAGCCACGAGCGAAAGTGCATAGGCCAGGGCAGGGCCAAAACGCCATTCGACGTCCAGCCACCGATAGCGAACCATCGCATACCCGAAGGCGATGGGGAGAGAAAGGAGCAGCAGAGGTCCCAGCACCGGACTCTGCTTCATCAACACGGGCAGTTCAAGCCACTGAGGAAGGAAGGAGCTCGCGATGAGGAGCCCCGTTATCACCGAGGCCCAAGCTGCCAGGACCCGCAAGGCTCCGAGGATGGAGGGCTCACGGGCCTTCCGCATCCTGTGGAACAGGAGCACCACGCCGGCCAGCAGATAGCCGCCGCCGGCGATCGTGCAAGCATACTCCCTTGCCCGGGCTACCGCACCCAGCCATGTCTCGGCCCGCAGGACGAGCAGCGGATGGCACAGCGTCCACGCAGCGACAAACGCCGCGGGCACATAGAGGGCTTTCCGCAGCCACTCTCTGCGCTGCAGCCAGGGGTAAGGTTCGGGGTAGAGCAGGAAGAGCTGAAGCCAGAAGACCGAAGCAAGGACCAGGCCCGCATCACTTACCGGCCACAGCGTGTGGATGCGTTCCTGCCAGCGCTGCAACATCGGGTCTCTGACGATCACCGCCAGGCCGCCCGACGCGTGCGAGATCAGATCGTAAAGGACCGCCACCGTCAGGGAAAAGAGCACCCCGAGCAACGCCGTGGCAGCCCGGTCTCCCCGGCGGGACCAAAGTGCCTTCTGCAGCGCGACGATCAGGATCAGGGCCACTAGGCTGGCTGCTGCCGCCAGCATCTGCTGAATCGCCACTAGGGTTGCCTCATCGCACAGATCGCCGGTAGACTCCTTGGCAAAGGCTGGGGCTCATTCCGCAGCCGGACAGCGAGGCATCGCCTTCTTACCGCAGGGTCCGCCGCCTTCTTTGGATCGGTCAGGGTTCCGGTTGCAGGGCTCCTTGCTCCAGCAGCTCCCGGTAAAGATAGGCCGTTTCCTGGGCCATGGTCGACCATGAAAAGCGCTTGGCCTGTTGCAGGCCCCGTTCCCGACACATTTCCACCAGACCAGGCTCGGTCAGAAGCCGCATCAGCGCTTCGGAAAGGGCATCCACATCCTCGGGCTCCACCTGGAGCCCGGCATCTCCGACGACCTCGGGCAGGCTGGACGCGCTGGACACCACGACCGGTGTGCCACAAGCCATCGCTTCGAGCGGTGGCAACCCGAATCCCTCGTAGCGGGAAGGATAGACAAGTGCCGATGCTGCATTATACCACAAAGGCAGCTCCTCTGCAGGCACGAACCCGGGAAGGACGACCCGCCTGCCCAGGCCCAGTTCCTGGATCAGCTGAAAGAGCCCGCCATAGCCCCAACCCCGGGGGCCGGCGAGCACCAGGAAGGCATCGGTGTGGGGGGCGATCCGGGCGAAGGCACGCACGAGGGTCGGGAGGTTCTTCCGGGGTTCGAGGTTGCCCACGTAAAGGAAGAAGCGCCGGGGCAGGTTGCGCTGCTTGCGAAACGCCTCCGTTTCCGCCGCCGGCAGCGGCCGAAAGGCCGGGTCGTATCCCTCGTAGATCACGCGGACGCGGTGCGCGGGGATGCGGAAGAAGTGGAGGATCTCCTGCCGGGTGAAGCGGGAGACTGCGACGATTGCCCGTGCCCGTTGCACCGAAAGACGGGTCAGGGCGGCAAGGTACAGCCGGCGGCCCAGGGGATGCACGGCAGGGTAGCGCAGGTAGGCCAGATCGTGGATGGTTACAACCACCGCACATGGTGTCCACCAGGGGGCGACGTTCATCGTGGCGTGGAGAAGGTTGACCCGATCGTACCCCAGAAGGAGGGGAAAGAGCGAATGCTGCCAGAGGATCCGAACCGCTGGCCGATGCAGGTCGATCGGTGCCGCCCGAGGGCGGAGGCGCGGAGGGATTTCTCGCGCGACATCCGCCGAAGGGAGGTACACGAGCAGCTCCCTGGGCCAGTCCAGGTGGCCCATCTCCTGCACGAGGTGGCGGATATACGTGCTCACCCCGCTCTGCCGGTAGCTTCCGGGCCGGCCCCACAGAAACGCCTCCAGACCGACGCGGGGATCTATTTCCAAACGCTTCGCCTGCACAGGGCTTTCCGGCTGGCTCAACTCTCCTCCGCTCCGATGTCGGTGCGCCAGCACCCGTACGGTGTGCGCAGCTGTCCGAGAGCCCGGTAGGCTTGATCCCGGGCTTCCGGGAGATCCTTTCCGCAGCCGACCACGAAGAGCGCCCTTCCCCCGTCCGCAACCACTTCCCCGGGCACTTCGGCTTCCCACGTGGGGAAGAGCGCGCCCGGCCACGGGGCACGTTTGGCATCCGGCCGCAAACAGGTCGCTTGGTGGAACAATAGGGTATCCACGGCATCCACGTCCCCCACCGGGTAGCCCGTCTGCGGGCGGAGTGGGTATCCGGGTGCAGCCAGGACCACGCAGACGGCATAGCCGCTTTTCCAACGGGGAGTCCACCCCGAAAGGGTGCCGCGCGCCGCTGCGGCCAGAACAGGCCCCAGCTCGCCCTCCCAAAGCGGAAGCACCGTGGCCGCGTGCAGGTCGTCAAGCCCCCAGGCGATCTCTTCCACGAAGATCTGATCATCTGCGATCTTCAGGCGCAGCTGCACGAAGCCGGGATGAAGCAGCCCTTCGGCGCGCAATGCGGAAAGGAGGGGACGCCCGATCCGCTCCCATAGCCGTTCCTCGAGGCCCGCGGGCCCCCCGGGAGCCCAAGCTCCCATTCCTTCGGTCAGCGGGCCGGTTTCCCCCTCGAAGCGGTAGGCCTGCACACGACAGACTCCGAACGGAGCGCCCGTTTCCCCGTCCGTCAGGAGGGCAAGCCCCAGAAGGGGACCCCGGTGGGCCCGCTCGATGGATACGGCGTTTCCTTCGGCATGCTCGAACATGTGGCCAAGTTCGCGGAACGCACTGTACCGGTCGCGCACAAGGACGGCTTGGTACCAGGGCCCGGTTTCGGAGCGCAACCAGAGGGGAAGCGGTTGCGCCGCGAGGTACCGCTCCGCCCGCTCCCGGTCGGTGAAGCTCTCCCCCTCCATCCCCTTCAGACCGGCGCGGCGGAGGATCTCCCGAAGTGCGCGCCGGCCGCTCAGGGCGGACCAACACGCTTCTCGTGGCCCTAGGACCGGGATCTTCAGTTGGGCAAACGTTTCCACCCACTGGGAATGCCCCGGCGCGAGGACGAGGTGGATCTGCCGCGCGAAAGCCCATTCCGGCAACCGGGCGT
>JBMFPK010000140.1:6288-6662 GCA_049969155.1 Chloroflexia bacterium
CAGCAGGGTCGTCCCCGCGTTTCCTGGGACGCAGTAGAGCTCATCCACCTCGGGCTCGGAGATCAGCCTCCAGGCGAGCGCATGCACCGCTGCGCCTGAGCCCAGGAGCAATACCTTCATAGCGCAATGCCCTCTGTCTCCGGCTCCGGGCAGTGGGACACCTGCTTCAGGTAGAGCGCGCCGAAGATGCCCAGTCCGATCGTGAGGCAACCGATACTCCCCAGCACCCAAGGAATCCCCAGCAGATCCGCCGTTGCCCCGGTTAGCAGGATGGGCAGAACAGAAGCCATATTGGTGACGAGCTGCCGGTTGGCGAACACGCGCCCGTAGGCATCGGCGGGGGTATTGTTCAGGAGGACGGTGTGGGTCGGGAC
>JBMFPK010000141.1:0-6658 GCA_049969155.1 Chloroflexia bacterium
GGGGATGCGACCATCGCGCTGCAAATGAAGGATGATCTGGCGGTCCAGTGCGTCCAGACGATACATTCGGGCACTTCCTTGTGCGACCGGTCACGATGTCCAATGCCATTCTAGCACAGGAAACGGAATCTGTCAATCGAGGCCGAAAGATGGACTGAAAAAGACAATCAATGCCCCAGGAATCGCCGAATTCCGTCAAGCGGGTTCGTCCAGCCGGAAATCGGTCGCGAAGACCCGCATGCAGGCGTCCACCGCCCGCGCATCGAACAGCACGCCCCGCCCCTGGCGAACCTCCTCGAGCGCCCGATCCAGCCCCAGGGCCGGCCGGTAAGGACGGTGCGAGGACATCGCCTCCACCACGTCCGCGACAGCCAGTATCCGCGCTTCCAGGAGGATTTGCTCTCCTCCCAGGCCCTGCGGGTACCCGGATCCATCGAGCCGTTCGTGGTGCTGCAGGGCAACCAGGGCTACCGGCCAGGGGAACTCGATCGTGCGCAGGATCTCGAAACTGGCCCTCGGATGCAACCGCACGAGCGCCATCTCCTCCGGGGACAGGCGCCCGGGCTTGCTCAGGATCTCCGTCGGCACGGTCGACTTGCCGATGTCGTGCACAATGCCGGCGACCTCGATCCCCTCGATCTGCTCTGGGGAAAGCCCCATCTCGCGCGCGATCGCCGCAGCCAGCCGCGCTACCCGCCGCTGGTGGCCGGCCGTGTAGGGGTCTCGGTGCTCCGCAGTGGCTGCAAGTGCTCGCACCGTCCCCTCCACCACCCGGCGCAAGCGCTCCAGCGCGCGCTGTCGCTCCTCTTCGGCCAACACCAGGGCCGTGATATCCTCCACCGCCCCGTCGTAGTAGAGCGTTCGCCCTGTCCCATCCCGCACGGCCCGCGCACTCTCCCGCACCCAAATCACCGAGCCGTCCACTCGGCGCCACTGCGTCACGTACTGACGGATGAGCCCGCTCCGCTCGATCCAGGTTTTCCATCGTTCGCGCTCTTGCGGCCGGAGATAGAGATCCCGCGCATCCCTGCACTGCTCCAGCATGCTCTCCCGATCCGGGAAACCGAGCATCTGTGCCAGCGCTGCATTCACCTCCAGGATCCGTCCGTCCGGCGTGCAGCGGTACAGCCCCACGGGAATGCCCTCGAAAAGGGTCCGGTACCGCGCCTCGGCCTCCCGCAACGCCGCTTCGGCCTGCCTGCGCGCCTCACGCAGCTGTTTCTCCTCCAGCGCCCGGGATGCCGCCGTGCCCAGGCGGGCCAGCCGATCCTTCAGCAAATAGTCGTAAGCTCCCTGCTTCATCGCCTCTACGGCCAGTTCCTCCCCGATGGTCCCTGACACCAGGATGAAGGGGATGTCCAGCCCGCGCTCCCGCATCAACTGGAGCGCGCGCATCCCGTCGAACTGCGGCAGGCGGTAGTCAGCCAGGATCAGGTCGTAGCCCTTCTCCAACTCCTCGACATATGCCTCCTCGCTCTCCACCCGGGTCCATTCGGGAGCAAAACCGGCCCGGCTCAGCTCCAGCGCAAGGAGCTCCGCATCGGCTTCCCGGTCCTCCAGGATCAGCACCCGCAAAGGGATACCCACCCGGCACCTCCATACCCCGGCGATCAGAGCCGCTCTAACCCACACGGCGCATTCGGCGCCCGGTTCAAGCGGAGCCAGTAGTGCCCGACCTCGCGCACGGTCTTGGCCAACCGGTCATAGACCACCGGTTTGACCACGCAGCGGTTCGCGCCAGCCTCGTAGCGCTGTGCGATGTCACCTCTTCCTGAGAGGAGCTCAGCAGCGCCACCGGAAGCCGGCATACATGCCCGTCTGCCCAGATGCGGCGCAACAGCTCGTGGCTGTGCATGCGGGGCAGTTCCAGGTCCAGCAGCGCTACCTTCGGCAATCCGCCCGTTCTGCACGGACAGAGAGATGCTCCAGTGCTTCGCGACCGTCGCGCGATCCGCACGCGCTCGGTCAACCGCTCGCGACGCCATACCCGTAGGGCAAGTTCGGCATCGCCCTCTTTGTCCTCCGCCAGCCGGATGTCCGCTTTCTCAACGGCTCCCATGGCTTCCACTTCCCAGGGTGAAGGAAAAGGTCGCCCCAATGCCCACCTCTCCCTGCGCCCAGATCTGACCGCCGTGCCGCTGCACGATCCGTTGCACGACCGCTAGCCCCACTCCTGTCCCCTCGAATTCCTCCTCCCGGTGCAGCCGCTGAAAGACGCCGAACAACCGGTCCGCATAGCGCATATCGAAGCCCACCCCGTTGTCGCGGACGTAGATCACGGGGCGGCCGGGAACCTCCGGCGTGCCGCTCGCTTTCCACCCCACTTCGATCCGCGCCACCTCGCGCGTGCGGGTGAACTTGAGCGCGTTGGAAAGCAGGTTGTAAAAGACCTGTCGGAGCAACAGCGGATCCCCCTGACACACCGGGAGGTCGCCGATGATCCATTCCACCTGTCGCCCCTCACGCTCCGGGGCAAGCTCCTCCCACGCCTCCTCCGCCACCTCCCGCAGACGCACCGGCGCGAAGCGCAAGGGCTGCCGGGTCAGCCGGGAAAAGGTCAGGAGGTCCGTGATCAGCCGCTCCATCCGCACCACCTGGCGGCGGATCTCGTCCAGGTAGTGGCGGCCGGAGTCGTCCAGCCGGTCGAGGAACTCTTCCTCCAGGAGGCGCGAGAAGCCCGCGATGGCCCTTAGCGGAGCCCGCAGGTCGTGCGAGACCGTGTACGAAAAAGCTTCGAGTTCCCGGTTCGCCGCCTGCAGCTCCGCCGTGCGCTCCGCTACCCGCTGCTCTAGCTCGCGTGCCTGCTGACGGACCTCCTCGTAGAGGCGCGCATTGGCCAAAGCCAGGCCGATCTGATTCGCGACCGGCACGAGAAGCGCAACTTCCTTCTCGCCATAGACGTGCCGGCGGTAACTCTGCAGTTCCAGAAGGCCGATGATCTCCCCCGCGACGCACATGGGGACATAGACCGCCGAAAGTGGCTCCTGCCCCTCTCCGACCAGGTACACCGGTTCCCCGGCGTCGCGTGCCGCCTCACGTGCCCGATCCAGGTCCTCTACCACTTCCACCTGCCCGCTGAGCAGCGCACGCGCCCGCCCTGCCAGCCTTCCACCTTCCTCGATGCGCAGCGGGGGAAAGAGGGAAGGGTCCACAGGCCGGCCATCGCTCAACGCAAAACCGGCCCGCAGCACGCGCTCTGCCGGGTCGTAGAGCGAGATGCAAAAGTTGGCGCAATCCACCATCTGGGAAACATGCTCGTAGGCGATGCGGTACACCTCCGGCAACTCCAACGTCGATCCTAAAGCCGTGCCCAGCCGGTTCAGCAGGTCTAGGGCGCGGTAGCGCCGTTCCAGCTCCTCTTGCGTCTTCTTGCGCTCGGTGATGTCGATGCCGAGGCCAAAGAAATACTCCAGCGTCCCATCCGCGCGCAGGACCGGGGTGCCGCGCCATTCGACCCAAAGTATCTGTCCGTCGCGGGTGCACACCCGGTTTTCGTTGACCGTCGGCTCCTTGAGGTGAACGAGCCGCTCGAACACCTCGGCCAGCAGAGGCCGATCTTCAGCGGGAACAAAGGTGCTCAGGTAGTCCTTCCCCTCCACTTCCTCGGGCTGGTAGCCCAGCGCATCGAGCATCGCCCGGTTCATCGCGATCGTGCGGCCGTCCGGGGCGATGGCCACGAAAAAGGCCGGGGAAGCTTCGATCAGCGTGCGCGCGAGGTCGCGCTGCCGCTGCAGCTCGGTTTCCGCCTGCTTCCGCTCCGTGATGTCCAGGACGATCCCTTGGTAGTGGGTCGCGTGGCCATCCGGTGCCCAGCGTACCCAGGTCCGGTCGTCTACCCAGCGCACCTCACCCGAGCGGGTCAGGATGCGGTACTCCTGAAAGAACTCGCTTCGCCCCTCGGCCGTATAGCGCTCCACCTCCTCCGCCAGGCGCGGCAGGTCCTCGGGGTGCACGATCTCCGCATAGCGGAGTCGGCCGGCCACGAACTCCTCCGCCGAGTACCCGAACTGGTCCACGTTCTCGGAGACGAATTCTACCGGCCAGCCCGGCTCGGCACGCCACAGGAACGCGACCGCAGGGCTCCGGTTGATGATGAACTCGAGCGCCTGGAGCCGGCTAAGGGGATCCCGAGGCACTTGCTCCACCTGCTCCGCGTCCATCGGCCCCTCCACCGCTTGCGAGGGAGATGCGCGCCAGGCCCGCCACCTCGTCGCAGCGTGCACTCGATTCCCCGGCGGTCCTGTGCCCTTCCGCAAGACACCTGACGGATCAGCGGAAGCATCATAGCATACCGCCGCAGCACCGTCAACCGCAAAGCCTGGAAAAGGACATGGGGCGCAGCATCTGCGCCCCACGCGAGCGGGACTCTTTCCCGGCGCGCTAGAAGGAGTCGATGAACTGCAGGATCTGCGCGTGGCTAAAGACCGGCCCGTCCACGCAGACGTACCGTTCGCCGATGTTGCAGCGCCCGCACTTTCCCAGGCCGCACTTCATCTTCATCTCGAGCGTGGTATAGACCTGCTCAGGGGCGAAGCCCTGCTTCTGCAGGAGCTGCACGACGAACTTGATCATGATCGGCGGGCCGCAGGTGATCGCGACAGCGTTCTCCGGCGAGGGCGAGACCTGGGCCTGCAGCTCGGTCACCAGTCCCACGTTCCCGGTCCAGGTCTCGTCCCCCACGTCCACGGTGACATGGAACTCAGTATCCGGCGCCGAGGCCCATTCCTCGTACTCTTCGCGAAAGACGAGGAGATTGGGGGCCCGGGCCGCGGCCAGGATGGTGATGTGGCCGTAATCGGCCCGGTGGTCGAGCGCATACTGGATCACCGGGCGGAGCGGCGCAAAACCGATACCGCCGCCGATGATCACGAGGTTACGCCCGCGGAACTCCTCCATAGGGAACGAATTGCCCATCGGTCCGCGCACGCCCACCGGCGCACCGACCTCCAGGTTGTGCAGGGCCGAGGTCACCGTGCCCACGCGGGCGACGGCGAATTCCAGCTCCGGGCTCCGGGCCGGGGTCGAGGCCAGTCCAAAAGGCACCTCGCCCACCCCGAATGCGGAGAGGAAGGCAAACTGCCCGGGCCGGTAATCCGCAAAGGCTGCCCGGCCGGCCTCATCCTCCAGGCGCACCCGGAGGAGCCGGATGCCTACCGCAAGATCGCGCACCTCGGTCAGCGTACCCACATAGGGCAGGAACGGATTCGACATCGATTGCGCTCCTTGGTGATCTTTCGGACCGGACTACTCGCCGCCCATCCTGCCGACCAGGCTTCATCCCTCCGGGTCGGCCGAAGCGCGAAGTTGCGCTCGAGCCGCGACCTGCTCCAGGACTTCCGTCAGGTCGATGTTCACAGGGCAAGCCGCCACGCAGCGTCCGCAGCCGGAACAGAGGAGCGTGCCCTCGTACCGCCAGGGGAAGTAAAAATACTTGTGGCAGAAGCGGTTGCGCAGCCGGGCCCCGCGCGTCGGCCGGGGGTCGTGGCCGCTGGCCTCGATTGAATAGTGCTTGGAGGTGCAGGCGTCCCAGGCGCGCAGCCGCTCCACCCGTCCCCCGGCGCCCCGGTCGCGGATGTCGAAGCAGTAGCAGGTGGGGCAGACGTAGGTACAGATCTTGCAGCCTAGGCAGCGCTCCCCGAGCTCCTCCCAGAGGGAGTCGGTGAACACGCGCACCCAATCCTCCTGCGGTGGACAGGGGTACGCGGGCAGCTCCGGCGCCTGCGGACGGAAGAGCGGCTCCACCGGCCGGCCGGAGGCTTCCTGCAGCAGCGCCTCTCCCCTCGGGGTGAACGCCTCGACGATGTACCCCTCGGGGACCCGGTAGAGCATCAGATCTAGGTTCGCGGTGCCGATGGGAGACCCTCCCACGGTGGTGCAGAAGCACTCCGTTGTCGGCACCTCCAGACAGGCCAGTCCCACCAGCACGCTGTGGCGGCGTCGCGCGGCGTAGTAGGGGTCGGTCGGTTCCCCGAGGAAGAGCGCATCCATCGAAGTGAAGGCGGCTGCATCGCAGGGGCGGACGGCCAGGAGGAGCTGGGGCTGCTCCGGCACCGGGGCCTCCAGCAGCACGGCCGTCTTCCCGCGATGGATGTGCACAATCGCCTCCGTAGGTGGAAAGACGAAATCCTTCGGGCTGTTCACCGTGCGGGTGACCGAAAGGTCCATCTCCCGGGCAGACCCGATCGGCCGAAGGAAGAACTTTCCTTCGCCCTCCCGCACCGGGGCAATCACGCGATGGTCCGAAAGGAGACGGTCCACCCAGGCAAGCAGTTCTTCCGAGTTCAGCAGCCGTTGTGGCATCGATACACCTCGATCGGGTTCCAGGGAACGGAAGGCTTATCCTTCCAGTTCCTCCTTGCGGAACGTCATAAAGGGCGCCAGGGTTTCCGCATCCATGCCGGCCCGGAAACCGAAGGTCTGGCGCACCTCTTCTGCAAGGTAGCGCTGGTAGAGAAAGACGGGGATGCCGACCGGGCACACCCGCTCGCACTCGCCGCACTCGATGCAGCGACCGATCAGGTGGTAGCCCCGCAGGACATGGTAGAACTCGTTTTCGGACGGCGCGATGGCGATGCTCTCCCAGGGCGGGTCCAGTTTCTCGGCGATGCACACCTCGCAGTAGCACATCGGACAGACCTGCCGGCAGGCGTAGCAGCGG
>JBMFPK010000142.1:0-6645 GCA_049969155.1 Chloroflexia bacterium
CTGTGGAACCGTTCGGTGGAGGCCTGGCGCTGGAGCCGCTCGAGGACGGGTTGCAGGAGCTGCTGGCCGCCTACGGAATCCACGTGCAGCGGGCGCTCGTGCTGGACCCGCAGAATGAACCCTTCCCCGTCTTTTATACGCGCAACGTCGGGGGCATCCAGGTGCGGGAAATCCGTGCGATGAACTACCCCTTCTTCGTGGACATCCGCCGCAGCGGTATGGATCCCGAGAGTCCGATCCTTTCCAACATCCCCGCCGTCACCCTGAGCTGGGCCTCGCCCATCACGGTCAACGAGACGCTGAACGCGGAACGGAAGGTCACGCCACTCCTGAAGTCGAGCCCGAATGCCTGGCTCCAGACCACGACCGAGATCCAGCCGAATTTCGACCTGTACCCGGAGTATGGGTTTCCGGTCGAGCAGAAGCGCGACTCCTACCTGCTGGGCGTCGCTGTGCAAGGGGTGTTCCAGAGCGCCTTCAAGGATCACCCACCCACGCTTTCGCAAAGCGAGTCAGAGGGGACGACCCCGCCGGTGATCGAACGTTCGCCCGAAACGGCGCGCCTGGTGGTCTTTGGCAGCGCCGAGTTCGTGGACGACCTGGTGTTCGAGATCTCGCAGAACCTCTCGGGGGACCGCTACCTGAACAACCTGAAGCTCGTCCTGAACGCGGTCTCCTGGGCTACAGAGGACACGGAGCTCCTGAGCATCCGCGCGCGTGGGACCTCCGCCCGGGTGCTGAAGCCGATGAGCCGTGAGGAAGAATCGTTCTGGGAGATCGCCAACTACGCGGCCGCGCTGTGCACGCTGGGTGGCCTTGGCGCGGTATGGAGCTGGAGACGCCGCAGGGAGAAGCCGCTGCCGCTACCTCAAGTACGCCGGGAGGTCAGCCGATGAAAGAGCGATGGAACCAGATTCTCGTCGGATTGCTCGTCGTGCAGCTGCTCCTCTGCGTGGTCGTGTTCTGGCCCAGACGGGCTGTTTCGGGTGCGGGGGAGCCCCTGTTGCCCGATCTGAAGGCGAACGAAGTGGTGGGCCTGACGATTACGGATGACGAAGGCCGGACGATCACGCTTCGCCGCGTGCAGGGGCAATGGGTGCTCCCCGATTCGGACGACTATCCGGCCGACGGAAGCAAGGTCACAACCCTACTGAACAAGCTGGCCGGACTGACGACCCGACGCCTGATCGCGCGCACCGGAGCCAGTCACCGGCAACTCGACGTGGCGGACAACGACTTTCGCCGCCGCATCGACCTCGAGATGACGCAGGGACAGCAATACCGAGTTTACCTCGGCTCTTCGCCCCAGTTCGACACGATCCACGTCCGTGTCGCCGGGCAGGACGCGACCTACCTCGCGACCGGATTGAGCGCGGGCGATGCGCAGGCGACGGCAATTTCCTGGGTGGACCCGGTTTACCTGCGGCTTGAGGCCTCCGAGGTCCAGACCGTGACCCTGAAAAACCGAAACGGCACGCTGCGCTTCCTGAAGGGCGCGGACGGGAAGTGGACCCTCGAGGGCCTGAGGCCAGAGGAAAGCGCGGATCCGGCGCGCATCAGTGCGCTGGTGCAGACGGTCACTTCCCTTCGGATGACGCAGCCACTGGGGAAAGATGCCCGACCCGAGTACGGCATGGAAAGCCCGACTGCCCTGGTCACCATCCAGACCAGCACCCAGACGATCACGCTGACCGTAGGGGCGCAGAATCCGGATGACAAGACCTATGTGGTGATCGCGTCGACCTCTCCGTATTTTGTCCGCGTGACCGAAGCGGTGGCGCGCGATCTTGTGGAACGGGGGCGGGACTATTTCCTGCAGCCGCCGACGCCCACCGCGACCCCCACAGCAACGCCGGAGAGCGCTTCGGTTCCTGCCCCGACGGAGACGACGTCCACGACGCCCACGGTGTCCGCTCCTTCTTCGGCACCCTCTCCGACGCCCTCTCCGGGGCCGTGAGGCACCGGGCCGGGGGAGGAAAGCGTATCCCCGGCCAGGATCAGGCGCGCAAGAGGCCCGGCCTTGCGGCAACCGGGCCTCTTGCTTTTCCCGAGACAGTCGGGTGCGTCGTCCACGCCCTGAAAGCCCAGGGCCGGGGAAGCCAGGGCCGGGCGCGAGGCGTGTAGGGCAATCCGCGCCCGGCCCCTTCGGCCAACGGAGCAGGTCCCGCACCTCTTGCGCCCTCCCCCCGTGGGCTGCAGGCGTTTGGAGGTTCCGCTTCCGGCGGGAGGAACGTTCTGGCTCCTCTACCGCGGCCTGGAAGCGCGGGCGCCGATCGATACCCTACGGCTGGTTCTGGCCGGCCCGACCCAGGCGACCTTCCCGGAGACTTGCCGGCCTTGGCGCAGACATGTACAATAGGGGGTAGGTTCTGGCAGGCCGTCTCTAGGAGGTGCGATGGGAAGCCGGGTTACGGTGCGCGCTTTTGCCCCCCTAGGAAGCGCCAGCGGCAAGTCGTTCGAGGAAACGCTCTCCGCGCCCGCAACGGTGGGGCAGGTGCTCAGGGGAATTGCCCGAAAGCAGGGGTTCTACGGACACCTGTTCTCAGAAACCGGGGAGATCCGCAGGGGGTACACCGTGCTCCTGAACGGGTACAGTATCTACCATCAGGGCGGCATCGAGGCCCCACTCGAAGGGGATGCGGAAATCGTGATCCTGGCCTTTGCTTCCGGCGGATAGCGAGGAGAAGCACCGATGGAGATCTTGATCGTAGGCAACGGGTTCGCGGGGATCAGCGCGTTGGAGACGATCCGTGCGCACGACCGCGAAGCGCGGATTACCCTGCTGTCGGCCGAGCCGTGCGGCTTTTACTCCCCGGCTTCGCTCTTTGCCTACCTCGAGGGGCGTGTGGCACGGGAAAACCTGTTCCTTCGCTCGGAGGAGCATTATGTCACCCTTGGGGCCGCGGCGCTGCTGGGAAAGTGCGCGGTCCGACTCGATCTAGAACGGCGACAAGTCGAGCTGAGGGACGGATCTCGGCTGAGTTACGACCGGTTGCTGATTGCCACAGGGGCCTCCGCGCGGGCGCTGAACGTCCCGGGAGAAAATCACCGTGGCGTGTTCAAACTGGACACGCTCGCGGATGCGGAGGCGCTGCGCGCCCATGCAGGCAGGCGCGTGGTGATCGTGGGGGCGGGGCGGATCGGGGTAGAGCTCGCCTCGGTGATGGCGGAGCAGGGAAAACAGGTGATACTTGTCGAAGTGATGCCTTCGATCCTGCCCGGTGTGTTTGCTCCCGAGATCGGGCAGTGCATCCACGAGGAGTTGAACCGGCACGGGGTAGCCATCTATTTGGAGGAGAGCGTCTCGGAGATCGTGGGCGACCCAGTGACGACGGTGCGTACCACGAGGCGGGAGATCCCCTGCGATACGGTAGTCGTCGCGACCGGACGTCGACCGAACGTCGACTGGCTGCCGGAATCCCTGCTCGGCGATACGGGCGGGGTACGGGTGGACGCTTTCCTCTGCGCCGCTCCGGGCGTGTACGCGGCGGGAGATTGTGCCGAAACGTTCGACATCGACGGCCGCAGGGGCCTGTACGCGGTGGTCCCAACGGCGATCGCAACGGGGCGGATCGCTGCCCTGAACCTGCTAGGCATCGCCACCCCGTATCCGGGCGCACTCCCTGCGAACGTGCTCCTGGTGTTCGGTCGGCCGTATTTCACCATCGGATCCTCCGAAGGAGAAAAGGTCCTGAGACGCGTGGGAGGGCGTCTGCACCTCTACGTTTACCGGGGCGGGAAGCTCGTGGGGGCCCAGTTCTCCGGAGACACCTCGGAGGCGGCTCAAGTGGCTTCGGCCGTCCGCCAGGGTCTGATCGCAGAGGGTAGGCCGTTCGACGCTTGGCGCCGCACGCTCGTTCTTCCGGTCGTACTGCCGAGCCCTCCACGGTAGAGAAGCTCCCGGGGGGCGCAGCCGGTCCGACGTCGCCGCAATAGCCCAATAGTTCGGGGGCCGGGGTGATTCCCGGCCCCCACAACGTACGGCTTGTTTCGATAGCACATGCGGGTAGGGGTCCCTCAGGCCATCGCGTCGGATTCAGCGCACCGCCGCCGCCGGCCCTTTGCTCTGCTCGCGCAGTTTGCGTGCTTCCATCTCCCTGAGGAACTCGCCCGCGCGCGGGGGCTCGGCATAGGTGATCGCCTTGACGGAGCAGTACTTGACGCAGAACGGGTCACCGTCGCACAGGTCGCACTTGATCAGCCGGCCGCTGGCCGCATCGTAGTCGATGGCACCATAGGGACAGTTGAACATGCAGAGGCGGCAGCCGATGCAGAGGTCCGGGTTGATGACCACCGCTCCGGTTTCCTTGTGGCGGCCAATCGCTCCGGCTACCCCACAGACCTTGATGCATGGGGCATCCTCGCACTGGGAGCAGACCAGGGGGACAGCGTCGCACGTATTCTCCCACCGGAACAGCTTGATGCGGGATCGGGTCCGGCTGAATTCCCCGGTATGGTGATACGAGCAGGCCATTTCACACAGGCCGCAGCCGATGCAGCGGTCGGGATCCACCACGAGCATCTTGGCCATCTTACCCCTCCTTCCGCCGGAACTTCAGATTGCCGAGACCGAGCTCTTCCAACTTGGCCTTGGTCGGCACGCCCCGCTCGTCCCAGCCACGCAGCCGGCAGTAGTCGGCAAGCATCTGGGCATAGTGCTCGGGGGGCACCACGTGGCCGGCCGTGGGGCCGGAGCGCAGCGGATCCTCGGTCATACGCGGCGGGAGGGCGAGGTCTTCCCACTTCATCCCCTCGCGCAGGTTGAAGAGCCACGTCAGGTTCGTGATCCGTTCGCCAGCCTGCTCGAAGACCTTCACATCCCGGTACTCCTCGAAGCCGGTAGCCGGCCAGAGCATCGCCGTCAAGCGCTCGTTGTTCCAGCAGTCAAAGTCGCAGATCTCCATCGAAAACTTGGCGGCATACTGATGCTGCTGCTCTACGACCACTTTGGCCTTGTTCTCCGGGCTCCAGCGGTCCAGCGGGATCGGCTCTGCACCCAGCCAGAAGGCGCCCAGAACCTCTGGGCCGATCGGCCAGGAGCGCAGATGGCAGCCGCCGCGGTCGGAGGTCGCATACGACAGCGCCATCGAAATGGAGCCTTTCGGCTCGTAGGCCGGGAGCTCCATTCCCTTGATGGTCACCGCGTACCGTTCCGACCCCCGACCGATCTTTTCCGCCGCGCGCTTGATCCCCTCGGCCAGGACGTCCCCTAACCCTTCGCGCTTGGCGATCTTGTGCACCATCTGCACCATGGCATCGCCGTTGCCGAAGGTCAGGCGGATCCCATCCGTATCCTTTTCGGTGAGGATCCCCCGTTCGAACAGCTCCATCGCCCAGGCGATGCAGTCCCCGGTCGAGATCGTATCCAGCCCGTAGGCGTCGCAGAGGTAGTTCGCGTGCACGATGGCGTTGATGTCGTCCACCCCGCAGTTGGAACCGAGTGAGAAGATCGTTTCGTACTCCGGGCCCTCGAGCTTGGTATCTGCGTAGGGACCGGTCTGTACTTCGACATAGTTGCCACAACCGACCGGACAGGAGTAGCACGCATGCCGCTTGGTGGTCATCCGCAGGATCACGTTGGCGTCGATCTTGGAGGCCCCTGGGAACACGCCATCGGCAAAGTTGTAGGCGGGGAAGGTCCCGGTCGCGTTCGTGTACCACATGAGGGAGGGCGAGCCCCACTTGATGCCGAACTGCGCTTCGGGGTTCTCGAGGACGTCCTTGATCATCGCCTCCCAGCAGTTCTCGATGAACTCCTTCGGGTAAGCGACCTGGACAGAACCCGAGCCGCGGACAGCGATGGCCTTCAGGTTCTTCGAACCCATGACCGCTCCCACGCCGCCGCGCCCATGCTGGCGGTAGTAAGAGGCGGAGATGCACGCGTACCGGATGAGTCGCTCACCCGCTTCACCGATCGCCATCACGGCGACCGACTCGCCGAGCTCGCTGTGCAGCGCATCTTCGGCCTCGTGGGCGCTCTTCCCCCACAGGCCTTTGGCATCCCGGATCTCCGCACGCCCGTCCTCGATGTAAAGGTAGACCGGCTCCGGTGCCTTGCCCGTAACGATAATCGCGTCATACCCGGCAAACTTGAGCTCGACGCCGAAGATGCCCCCGGCGTGGCTGTCCAGGTAGAGTCCGGTCAGCGGCCCCTTGGTCACCACGCAGTACTTGGACGACGAGGGGGCAATGGTGCCGGTCAGGGGGCCGGTCCAAACCATGAAGACGTTGTCCGGACTCAAGGGATCGGTACCTGGCTTCAGACGGTCCCACAGGTAGCGCGCCCCGAGTCCCTTGCCGCCGATGAACTTGCGCGCCCACTCGAAGTTGAGCGCCTCCTCGAAGGTCTTGCCGGTGCTGAGATCCACGTTCAGGATCTTGCCCGTGTACCCGTAGGGCATGTCATTCACCTCCTTTCTTCGCTACCCAGGAGGCAAAAGACCGTTCGGCAACGACGTACGCCCGTTGCGGGAAACACTCACCTCCTCTCTTGGAGCCGCGAACAGACGGCTTCCGGCTCCACAACTTGCCCGACCCGCACCACTCCCTGAAACTAGAGCGACGTTTCACAATCATTATAGCAGTCAGGGAGGGAAAGGTCAATAGGTCGCGGGCGATCTTTTTCTTTCGAACGCTACTTGACAG
>JBMFPK010000143.1:0-6635 GCA_049969155.1 Chloroflexia bacterium
CTCGCCATGCTCTTCACCGGAAGGCGCCACTTCCGGCATTGAGCACCGCACGACAGCCGGAGGAACCGCTACCGAGCTTTCCGGCCGGGCGTTTCTGCAAGGGGGCTTGATCCGTCCCAGCAGACCCGGAGGGAGCCGCGCCTTCAGGGAATGCGTCCCCGTCGCTTTCCGCGCGGTGCGGCGGAAGCCCGGTGTGTCGTCCCTGTGCGAGAAGTCGAGCCCTGCTGGAGGGCGCGAGCCGGAGGAGGAGGGGGACCCATGTTCCGTCTGCAGGTCTGGGAGGTGGTCGTGACCGCGGGGGTCGCGCTCGTGTCCCTCGGCTGGATGGCGTGCGCGCTGGTGCGCCTGTTCTCACGTCGTGCAGCCGCCCGGGCGGTGGTGCGCCGAGCGACGCCGTTCGAGTCCGGCCTAGTGAGCGGGACGATGCCCAAAGGGGTGAGTGCCTTTGACGGCTGGGCGTATCGGGTGGGCGCGCGCTTTGCCGGGCGGGTGCGGGTGGTGATCTACCCAGACCGCGTAGCCGTTGCCGGGCCGCGCGTCGCCCGGGGCCTGTATGAGGCCTGGATGTGGGCCCAGGGGCTGCTGCTTGCGCTCGTGCCGCCAGCCCTGGCGGCCGCGATCGTGGCGTGGGAGTGGCGCTGGCTGCTGGTAGGGCTCGCGACGTTCGTCCTCAGCTTCGGAATCTCGATCGGCGGTGCGGGCCTCTGGCCGGGACTGGGAGAACTCGAGGCGATCGGCGCCGGAGGCTGCTTCCGAGCGCTCGAGTTTCCCCGGACCTCCGTCCGCGAGGTGACTGTGGGGAAAGGCTGGGCCAAGGGCGGGCTGGAAGTGGTGCTTTTCCCATACAAGCCTGCCGTGGACCGGATGGCCGCCGGACGCGCGGTGTCCTTCTTCGCCCCGGACGAGTACGGCCGCGAGGTCCGTTTCGCCGTCCACATGTACTCGGACCAGGATGCGCAGGAGCTCTCTGCCCGATTGGCGCGGTAGCACGTTGACACGCTCACGCGTTGACACCTTCACAGGCCGACGGGTGCGGGGTTCCCGCAGGAACGCGCGCCCGTGCAGAAGGGGTAACGTGCTTGTCTCATTCCCGTTCCACGGTCGTCCCCAGCCCGGCGGGCGGGGTTGTCTGCAGCGCGCGGATGGTGCGCAGGAAGAATCTTCGCGCCCCTTCAGGGAGCACGCCCAGGACGCGGTTGACCCACTCGGCGTTGCCGATGGTCACCAGGAGCAAGGTGAGGATCATCAGCGGGAAGGGAAGGGTGGAAAAGACCTGCGTCGGGACGTTGGGCAGCGCACTCTGGAGTTTGATCGCCAGTTGCTGCAGCACGACGAAGAAGTAGGCCCCGAGCGCCCCGCGGATCGGCTGCCAGTTGCCGAAGATGACGATCGCCAGCGCGATCCACCCCGTGCCGTCGATCCCCTTGGGGCGCGACCACCCCGGGTCGACCAGGAGGGAAAAGGACGCACCCCCGAAGCCCACGATCGCGCCTCCCAGCACGGTATACAGGTAGCGCGCGCGCACGACGTCGATGCCCCGCACAAAGGCGGCGACCGGCCCCTCCCCGAGCCCGAGCAGGCTCAAGCCGGGGCGGGTACGGAAGAAGTAGACCCACGTGAGGGCGATCGCAAGCACGCTCAGGTAGACCACGACGTTATGGTCAAACAGCACCTGCCCGAGGACCGGGATGTCCACAAGGCCGGGGATCGGCCGGTGCGGGACCTGAGGGCCGGGCCGGCCGGTATAGGGCTGGCCGAGGACGTAGGCGAGGTCCCGGCACAGGAGCGTCAGGACAAAGCCCACCGCGACCTGGGGGAGGCGCAACGTGAGGCTGCCGAAGGCGATCAGGAGCGCCACGAACGCCCCGATCGCCATCGCCGTGGCGAACCCGGCCACGAGGTTCCCCGTGCGCATGGCCACCGCAAAGCCGGCCATCGCCGTGAGCATCAACGTCCCGTTCAGGGAGAGGTTGGTCACCCCCGCGCGTTCCGTGATTGTCTCCCCGAGCACGGCAAAGACGATCGGCGGGGAAGCAGCCACCACCGCAGCCAGGAAATCGAGCACCGGTCCCATCACGTTCCCTCTTCCCGCAGCAGGTAACGCCGCTGCAGCCCCTGGGTAAAGAGCACCCCCAGCACGAGCAACCCCTGGATGACCCCGGCCAGCGACGAGTCCAGCCCGACGCTCCCCATCGCGATGGCCGCGAAGAAGAAGGAGATCGGCAGCGTCCAGGCCGCCCTCCGGTTGGCGAGCATCACCACGAGCACTCCCAGGAACCCGTACCCGCCGGAGATGAGGGGGTAGAGCTGGTGACGGGTGCTCGCGCCGACCACGAGCACCCAGCCGGCGAGCCCGGCACAGGCCCCGCAGAGGAAGAACGCCGCCATCAGGTGGGAGGCCGTGGGCACCCCGAGCAGGAACGCGGCGCGTAGGCTTTGCCCGATCGCCTTCAGCCGCAGGCCAAAGTGGGTTCCCCGCAGCGCCACGGCCACCAGGACGAGCGCGAGCAAGGCGAGCGCGACCTCGTAGGGGCTCACGTCAAAGCCGGGGAAAGCGGGCAACCAGAGCGCGCGGGGGAAGGGCTCGGTGCCGCTGGTGGAGGCGCTCCCCGGCCGGCCCCATGGCCCCAGCACGAGGTACACCGTGAGTCCGTTGGCGATAAAGTTGAGGCCCAGCCCTCCGAAGATCTCGTTCACGTTGCCGTAGAGGCGCAGGGCCCCCGCAAGCGCTCCCCACAGGGCTCCCCCCAAGAAACCGGCCAGCGCCGATAGCAGCAGGGCCGCCCACGGGGGCACCCGATCCTGAAGCAGGCGCAACGCCCCGGTCGTCAAGACCGCGCCCATCACCACCTGCCCCTCGATCCCGATGTTCCACATCCCCGCGGAGAAGGTGAGGAGGAGGCCCGCGGCGCACAATAGCACCGGCGCCCAGACGCGGAGGACGCTCGCGATGTCCGCCGGGGTGCTGAAGGCCCCCTCGAAGAGGCGCAGTGCGGCCTCCCACGGCGAGACCCCCATCCCGACGAGCACAAGCGCGCTCAACACGAGCGCCACCAGGATTCCGCCGCTCCGCAGCAAACCGTCGCGGATCGCCTTCCGCCGTACGACCTGCATCAGTCGAACCCTCTCCCGCCGATCCGCTCGCCGAGCTGCTCCACGGTCGTGGTGCGCGTGTCCATTTCCGCGACACGTCCCCCGAAAAAGACCAGGATGCGGTCGCTGCGGTCCAGCAGCTCGTCGAGGTCCGCGGAAGTAAAGAGGATCGCGGTACCGCTGCGAGTGCGCTCGTCGAGCAACTTCCAGATCGCCTCGGTCGACTCCAGGTCGAGCCCCCGCGTGGGATGCTCCATAAGGAGCAGCCGCAGGGACGGGGGAAGCAATCCCAGGAGGGTACGCTGCTGGTTGCCTCCAGACAGCGCATCCACCGGGGTCGAAGGCTCCCCGCGGATCTGG
Organism: Chloroflexia bacterium; assembly: GCA_049969155.1. Classification (GTDB taxonomy): domain Bacteria; phylum Chloroflexota; class Chloroflexia; order DTKN01; family DTKN01; genus DAOTVY01. Next base: position 3,454 of record JBMFPK010000143.1, read on the forward strand.
TAGTGCTGGATGCGCTCCGCGGCATTCCGCGTCGCAGCCTGCCAGTCCACCAGGAAACGCCGGCCGCGCTCGGAAAGGGCGACGTGCTCGGCGAGCGTCAGCCCGGGGACCAGCCCTTCCCCCAGGCGACCGCCGGGCATATACGCGACACCCGCCTCCAGGAAATGGCGGTAGGGTCGGCCGGTGAGATCGCGGCCGGCAAGGCGCACACGGCCCGATGTCGGGCGCACGAGCCCCGCGCAGGCCTGCAGGAGCAGCCGCTGTCCGCTTCCTTCCAGTCCGGCCAGCCCGATCACCTCTCCCTCGCGCACGGTGAGCGAGAGGTCGCGCACCTCCAGGCGCCAGTCGCTCACCGTGAGGTGCTCCAGCTCCAGCACGGGCGCTCCCAAAGGCACGGGGGTGCGCTTGCCGGTCGCGATCGTCTGGCCGAACATGAGCCGCACGAGCCGCTCCGGGGCACAAGGCATCTGCGCCTCCCCGGCCACTTTTCCGCGTGCGAGCACCGTCACGGGCCCGCACAGCTCCTCGACCTCCTGCAGTTTGTGGCTGACGAAGAGGATCGTCTTCCCCTGGGCCGCCAGCGCGCGCAGCGCGGCAAACAGCTTGGCCTTCTGCTGCGCCGAGATCGCCGTCGTCGGCTCGTCCAGGATGAGCACGCGCGCCCCCAGCCAAAGCAACCGCACGATCTCCAGCTGCTGCCGCTCCCCGATACTGAGCGAAGAGACAGGCGCATCCGGGTCCAGCCGAAAGTCCAGACTCTCACAGAGGCGCGCGAGCTCGCGGCGCCCCCGCCGCCGGTCCAGGAAGAACGGCCCGGGGCTGCCGAGGAGAAAGTTGTCCAGCACCGTGAGGGCGGGAAAGTCGAGCGGGTCCTGGTGGAGCATACCGACGCCGTGGGCGATCCCCTCCGCCGGCGAGCGGATGGTCACCGGCTGCCCATCGAGGAAGATCGTCCCGCGGTCCGGCTGCAGGTAACCGGAGAGCACCTTCATGAGGGTACTCTTGCCGGCGCCGTTTTCCCCGAGGAGCGCGTGGATCGTGCCCGGTTCGACGCTCAAGGAGATGCCATCGTTTGCCTTCACCGGGCCGAAATGCTTGCGGATGTCGCGGAGCTCGACCCTCATGCCGTGCGTCCCCCTGGGCCTCCCTCCCCTCCGGGGCATCCCGGAGGGGAAGGAGGTCGGGGCGAGGCTACTTGCTCGGCCCCTCCATGCCTTCCAGGAGCTGCGGGAAGTACCAGATCTGGAGGTCGGTTGCGACCTCGCCTTCCTTCAGGTAGACGCTGCCGTCCTGGAAGTTCAGCGGGCCCTTGAAGAGGTTGATCGAGCCGTCGGCCAGCCCCTGGATGAAGGTATCGAGGCGCGCCGCGTTCTCCGCGCTCAAGGCCTGGCCCTTCACAAAACCGACCGCGCTCGTATCGGGGTTGTTGATGTCCTTCCAATCCGGGCCGTTCCAGTCCCAGTACTGGTGCCACTTGCCTTCCATCACCAGTTTGACAGCCTTCAAATAAGCCGGCCCCCAGTTGAAATAGGGCACGCCCAGGCAGACCTCCGGGGCCTCCTGACAGCCGTCCTTGTAGTCGTACTGGATCGCCCAGACCTTCTTTCCCGCTTTGGCCATCTTGCCCGCCTCGACGAGCGCCTGGGTGGTGTCAATCCCGGAGATCACCACGTCATAGCCGGTGTTGTAGAACTCGTCGGCCACGGCGGTCGGGTCGAGCGTCTGGCCGGGGATGTGGAACCAGAAGCCGATCCAAGTCACCTTGAACTGCAGATCCTTCGCATCCCGCCCGAGCATGTTCGTCCAGCAGTAGCGGGCGCCCAGGAAGGCTGAGGCGGCCAATCGGCGGGTCTCGTCGTTGATCAGCGGGCCCAAGTACCCGATCTTGCCGGTCTGGGTCGTGAGGGCCGCGGCACAGCCGGCGATCATCTTGCCGTACTCCATGCGCCCCATGAAGTTGCTCTCGTTCAGCGGGGCCTTGTAGTCCTTGCCTTCCTTCCAGGCGTGGTCGCCCGAGACGTTGACGATGGGGAGATCCGGGTGCTTCAGGGCCGCTTCGAGGGTGCCGTCCTTAAAGTCGTCCGAGGTGGTGAAGATGATCTTGGCGCCCTGCTTGATCAGGTCGTCGACGACCTGGGGCACGGTGACGCCCGGTTTGGCTCCCGGGTTGACGTTGTCCACGTAGATCATCTTCGTATTGGGCAGCTTCTCCTCGACATACCTCCCAGCCATGTAGTGGGCTTCGCTCCAGCCGTGGTCGTTGTACGGGCCCACGAGGATGACCCCGAAGATCAAGGGCTCCTGGGTCGAGGGCGTCGTCGGGCCGCAGCCGGTGAGCAACAGGGCGCTCACGAGCATCAGCGGCAGGATGCTCCACAGCCATCTGCGCGACTTCATGGGGGACACCTCCTTCGTGCGCTTGCAACACCCGGGGACGCTCGCACCGAGCGGTGCGGATACCTGAAGTATAGTATAGCGGCGGGCCGCTGTCAAACGCTCAGTGCATGAACGAGATGAATGGCGTGCTCGCTCGGATCACCGGGGCCACAAGCAGCGCGGCCATCCCGATCAGCTTCATGAAGATCAGGAGCGAGGGGCCGGCCACGTCTTTCAGGGGATCGCCCACTGTGTCCCCCACCACGGCTGCCTGGTGCTCGAAGGTCCCCTTCAGCCCCTCGGCCTCGATCATCTTTTTCGCGTTGTCAAAGGCAGTGCCCACGTTGTTGAAGAAGGGGCCGAGCAGCGCCGCTCCCGCAACCGCGCCGATCAGGAGGGCCCCTAGCGCCCAGGAACCGAAGGCAAAGCCGGCGAGCACCGGTACGGTGATCGCGATCAGCCCCGGCCAGAGCATCTCCTTCAGTGCGTTCTTGGTGGCGATATCCACGCACGCGGCATAGTCCGGCTTGGCGTTTCCCTCGAGGAGCCCGGGAATGGTGTGGAACTGCCGACGCACCTCGTCCACCATCTGCACCGCCGTCTTGGCTGTGGAGCCGATCACCAAGGAAGCGATCAGATAGGGGAGCGAGATGCCCAGGAAGACAAAGGCTACGGCGAACGGCTTGGACACCTCCACACTCGTCAGGCCGACGATCTTGAAAAAGGTAGCGAAGAGGGTGAAGGAAGTCACCGTGCCCGAAGCCATCGCGTAGGCCTTCGTGGTCGCTTTCATCGTGTTGCCCACG
>JBMFPK010000144.1:0-6633 GCA_049969155.1 Chloroflexia bacterium
ACAGCCACCGCCCGCCGTGGTATGATAAAAACGCTCGGGGATGCAATGGGTTCGACAGGGAGGAAACGATCCGGGCCGCGAGCCGAGGCGCCTGTCCTCGTCAAAACGGGCAATGCCAATAAGCGGCAACACCTTCACTCGCGCCCCTGTGGCGCTCGCTGCGTAAGTAACGCAGCACGTCCTGCCGGACCTCGCCCTGGTGGGTTCGGACAGGGCGTCGAAAAGCCAGGGTGCTCTCGCCCCGAACGCCGGCTAAGGGCGGGAAAAGACGCCAGTCGGCTGGCCCGGAGGAACCCTGCCGGCAGGGGGCCTTCGGGCGAGATCCAAGTACCGGCTACGCTCGTAGAAGCCCGGTAGGGAACTCTCTGGACAGGGGTTCGATTCCCCTCATCTCCACCAACGCAATGCGGGGCACCGAGGAATTGGTGCCCCGCATCCTTTCCGCCTCCGGGTGCCGTAACCGGCTCACTCGCTGCTGAGCGCATAGTAGCAGGGCGCTTCCGGTGTGGCGCGGAATTCGTCGATCTCCCAGCGCACCCCTTCCCCCGCCGTTTCCACCAGCATCATCTCCGCGGGGACATGGAGGATCCCGTACGCCAGGTGGGCCTCGCAGAACGGGCGGCACCGTTGGAGGTCACCCCCCAGGGCGGCGAGCAAGGGGCAATCGTACCCCAGCGGGGCCACGAAGACGACCCGTTCTGGGAGGAACAGCACGGGCCGCGGGTAGTGGAACCCGAGCACCCGCGAGAGGGAGCGCTTGATCCGCCCCACCACCGGCTGCCTGCGGATCGCCCGCTCCCAGTGATACGCCTCCAGCACGAGGTACGCTGCCCGGGCATCCTCCCCGGAGATCCGGTAGCGCCTCCTCAGCTCCCCTGCCAGGCGGGCAATCGATGCCCGGTCCAGCGGTGCGCGGAAGCGGGCGGCCGTGCGCCGCACCGCCTCCTCCACGCCGATCGTTTCGGCGAGCTTGGCCTCCTCCTCCAACGCCTGCCGCCAGGCCCGGTCATCAAACGGCAGCTCCACCGGTCCCTCCCCTGCGCCACCACCAGAAAGCGGCGGACGCCAGTACAAGCCCCAGCCCCAGGCAAGGTAGGGCCACACGCCGCTGCTCTTCCGTGGGCGGGGTCGTCGGGGAAACAGGGGGGGTAGCCGGGGTCCGCGTAGGCACGGCCGTCGGGATCACGGGTGTCCCACGGAGCCCCACGTCGGCCCGCCAGGCCTCCAGGAATTCCTCGAACGGGACGCCGAAAGCCTCCTGGAAAGCCCGTTGCTCATCGAAGCGGATGCCGGCACGCTTGAAGGCCTGCAAGTATGCGCCGAGCCTTTCTTCCCCGTACCGCTCGATCAGGAACTTGACCAGGCTGTAGCTCTGGGCGTAGGCCAGCAGCGCTCGCTCGTAGTCGGCCGGGAAGCCGCCCACGATGAACTCCATCGGGAGCAGGGTGCCGTCCGCGGCCGCGGTGGTCACGAGGAGATCGTAGACGGGGTTGCTCGGGCTCTCGCTGTAGACAGCCAGCCCCTCGTCGAGCCACGACGGGGGGGACACGTAGGGGTTGTCGGTGAGCTGGAAGAACAGGAGGTGGGCGATCTCGTGGGGGATGACGCGAGAGAGGTATTCCTGGTCTCCCGGGGCAATGGTCTGCACCGTCAAGCCCATCGCGGGGAAAGCACGACCGCCCACCCAATCGTTCATCCGCGGGAAGGCGGAGCGGAAATCCTCGTCGCTCCCGTAGACCACCACGCGGATGGGAAAGTCGAGTCGCGCCTGGAGCCCGTCCTCGAGCGCGCTCAGCGACGTCCGCGCCTTCTCGTACAGCGCTTCGCCGAACGCATCGCCTCCCGCGTACCAGAAGACGGTCAGCGATTCGTCGGACCGGGTCCGCCACTCGAAGCGCACATCGTCGTAGTAGAAGGTCCGTTCTTCGGAGTTGAGCACGTTGCCGGCGGCGTCCCGGATCTCCCACCGGTAGAGGACCGGCGCCCCGGGAGGGATGGTCAAGTACTCGGTGTACCAGCGGTAGGATGCCTGCACGCGCCGGCCGGACGCGAACTCCATCGGCACCTGGGTTTCCGACTCGGAGCCGCGCAAGCGGTAGAAGAGCTTGATCCGCGTGATGTCCGCAGCCTGGCTCTCCGCCTCGATGTGGAAAAGGAGCTCGATGGGAAAACGGTTCTCCAGCTGCTCCGACACGATGCGGATCGGCTGCTCTTGGGCCGCCACCCGCGCGGGCAACACGAGGGCCGCAAGCAGGAGCAGAAGGGCGCCCTTCCGGATCAACGGGTGACCTCCCGGGGAGGCGTTACCACGGGGAGCGTCAGCAGGGCATGGGGCACGATGAGCACCTCGGCCTCGGGCCCCTGATGCTCCTGCACCCACGCGAACGCCTCCTCCATCGTGGCCGCAGGGATCATCTTTACCTCACGCACCAGCTCCGGGCACTGCGCCCCGACCACGATGATGTTCGCTTCACAAAGGACCTTTGCCACCATAAAGGCGCGCTGCTCGCCAGGAGGATATCCCTCGCGCCGCAGCTGCTCCACCAGGGCCGGCATGCTCGTGGCGTTCGTCAGCGCCTGGTAGAACCGCTGCTCTCCCGCTCCCTCTCCGGCGCCTTCGGGACAGGGCGCGGGGACGATGTAGGTCCCCCCGGGCCGCACGACCGGTGTGGGCGCAAAGTGCAGGTACGTCGGCGCGCGGGAGGCCTGGTACAGGTTCGTATCCTTAGGGAACCCCACCCCGGCCACGGCCACGTCGTACGGGTGGGGGATGGGGACTTCGTACAGCGAGCGCGCCACCTGCACGAGCTCCCGAAACGCGGCTACCGGGTCGCCGGCGCGCACCGCGACCACCTGCTTTTCGTCGTCGAGCACCAGGTTGACGATGAAGCGCAGCCCGGCCCGCCGCGCCGCCTCTTCCAGCGCCTCGCGGAAGGGGTTCCCCTCGACTTTCCCCAGCCGCGTACCGGGATGCTCGAGCATCTGTGGACCGTGGGTGTAGGCGATCATCGCCTCGCCTGCCGCCCCCACAGCCAGCGTCTTGGCCCCACCGGAGTAACCGGCATACTGGTGGGGTTCCACGAGGCCTGTTGCGATCAGCAGGTCCGACTCGTAGGCGATGCGGTTCACGGAAAGCGGAATGCCGCTCTCGGTACGCCCCAGGTCGACCAGGCCGTCAGGGTCGCGGGCATCGTGGTCCAGCACGCGATACCTTCGCACCACCTCCAACCCGAGCTTGGCGATCTTTTCCGCTTCGGTGCTCGGACGGTGCATCCCTACGCCGCACAGGAAGGTGATGTTCTCCTCGGCGACACCCGCTGCCAGGAGTTCCTCCAGGATCGGGCCCACGAGCAGCGCATCCGGACACGCCCGGGTGACATCGGTAAAGACGATGCACACCTGGTCTGTCGGACGGGCCATCTCCCGCAGACGCGGCGTGCCGACGGGGCGGGCGAGGGCTTCCCGCACGGCGGCGGGAACATCGGGCAAAGGCGGCAGGCGGCGGGATTCTACGACCGTGCCACGCATCCCTGGAGGGAGTTCGAACTCCAGTTCTCCCTTTCCGTAGGGAACGCGGTACATCCGGCACCTCCTTCGAAGCGCGCTCCGCACCCTCAGAGGTCGAAATCGACGCCGACCTCCTGGGCGATCGCACGCAGGTCATCGTACACCTTGCCCAGGAGGGGAACTCCCTCCACCCGGTTGCGCTCTGCCGCCTCGAACTCTTTTTCCCCGTGGATGTAGATGCGCGTCTGGCCTTCCGCCTTGGGGGAATCCTTCAGGCGGCGGATGATGTCGTCCATCGTGGCGCGGAATTCTTCCAGGGGACGGAAGCCGTCGATGCGCAGCGCCCCGAAAAAGTGCCCCACGTTCGCAGGGAGCGGTTTGCCATCCGGTGTCCGGGGGTAGATCGTGTCGGCATAGCCAGCCCCGGGGAGGACGCCGGAGAGGATGTCGACCAGGAGCGCCAGACCGTATCCTTTGTGTCCACTGAGGAGTTCGCCTGCCCCGCCCAGGGGGAGCAACCCGCCCCCTGCGCGGTTCTTCAGGTTGCGCAGGACACGCGCGGCATCGGTCGTATCCAGGCCCCGCTCATCGGTAGCCCAGCCGATCGGCATCTCTTTCCCCAAGCGTTCATAGACCTCCAGCTTGCCGCGCGGTACGGTGCTCGTGGCCATATCGAGCACGAAGGGCCGTTCCTTGCCGGCCGGCGCGGCCACGGCGATCGGGTTCGTGCCGAGCATCGCGTCGCGGCCAAAGGTGGGGACCACGAGCACGTCGGCGTTGGTCATCGAGATGCCGATCAGGTTCCCCTCCTGCAGGGCCATCATCGCATAGTAACCGGCGATGCCGTAGTGGTTCGAGTTGCGCACGGCTACGAAGCCCGCGCCTACCGCTTTGGCCTTTTCGATCGCCAGTCGCATCGCCCGCACGCCGACCGGTTGCCCCAGGCCGGCCCCCCCGTCGATGAGCGCCGTGGCCGGCGTCTCGTGCACCACGCGGATCTGCGGCCGCGGGAGCATCACCCCATCCCGGATTCCCTGGACGTAGCGCCGTAGCCTGGCCACGCCGTGCGAGTCGATGCCCCGAAGATCGGCTTCCACCAGCACGTCCGCGGTGATCTCGCTGTCCTCCTGGGGGACACCGAGGGCCACAAAGACCTGGGCTACGAACTCGCGCAGCCGATCGGGGGAAACACGGATGCTTTCTCCTGCCGCCATGGCTTCCTCCTCCTTTGGATTTCACCTGCCACGTGGGGACAGCACCGAACCGCGCGCTCCAGTATAGCACCTCGAGGGGCTTCTTGCAAAGCGGTTTGGCAAACCAGGTCGCATTCTGGTATAATGAGGAAAAATGGGGGGTAGAGGATTTCCTGCCCCTTGGAAATGGGGTTTCCCATGGCTTTGTTGAAGCGACTGGGGGGACAGCCGCAAGGGCCACCGGACGAACAGGGGGCACTGAGTCGCCGCCTGGGACAGCCGCCTGCACAGCCAGCCGCGCCATCCACGGAAAGCGCAAAGGATCAGGCCGAGAAACGGCCCACTCCGCCCCTGGCTGCGGGCACCGAGGGGTTGCTCGCCCGCATCGGTCAGCCCGAGCCGGAGCCGGAACTCACCTTCGGCCGCAAGGTACGGCGTGGGCCTGTGGATCCGTTGACGGCGCTGCGGTTTCGTTTGCAGGAGCGGGTGATTGGGGCGTTGGGGCCGCGGTACGGGTCGATGGATCGGGGGAGCGCGCGGCGGGTGGTGGAGGAGGTTGTGGAGGAGGTTGTGGAGGAGGTGCTGCGTGAGGAGGCGGTTTTTTTGGGGCGTGGGGAGCGTTTGCGGCTGATGCAGGAGTTGGAGGCGGAGTTGTGGGGGTATGGGCCGTTGCAGCCTCTTTTGGACGATCCTGGAGTTACGGAGATTATGGCGAACGGGCCGGATCGGGTGTATGTAGAGCGTGGGGGGAAGGTAGAGTTGACGGCGGTGCGTTTTTATGACGAGGAGCACATGTTGCGGGTGATTGACCGGATTCTTTCGCCGATAGGTCGGCGGGTGGACGAATCTTCGCCGATGGCGGATGCGCGGCTACCGGACGGGTCGCGGGTGAACGTGGTGATCCATCCATTGGCGCTGAACGGGCCGATCATCACGATCCGCAAGTTTTCGCAAGCGACGTTTACGGTGGAGGATCTGATCCGGCTGGAGACGCTGACGCCGGAGGTAGCGCTATTCTTGGCGGCGTGTGTTTGGTCGCGACTGAACATCATTGTAGCGGGGGGGGCGTCTTCGGGGAAGACGACGCTGTTGAACGTGCTTTCGTCGTTCATTCCTTCGGACGAGCGGATTGTGACTGTTGAGACGACGGCGGAGTTATCGTTGTGGCAGGAGCATGTAGTGCCGCTGGAGGCGCGGCCGCCGAACATTGAGGGGAAGGGGGAGGTGACGGTGCGGCAGTTGGTGATCAACTGTTTGCGGATGCGGCCGGAGCGGATTGTGGTGGGGGAGTGTCGGGGGCCGGAGGCGATCGACATGTTGCAGGCGATGAACACGGGGCACGACGGATCGCTGACGACGATCCATGCGAACTCGCCGGCGGATGTGATCTCGCGGCTGGAGGTGATGTGTTTGATGGCGGGGATGAACCTGCCCTCGAAGGCGATCCGGGAGCAGATAGCGTCGGCGGTGCAGTTGATTGTGCATATGAGTCGTCTTCGGGACGGGACGCGGCGGGTGACGCAGGTATCGGAGATTCAGGGGATGGAGGGGGATCAGATCATATTGCAGGACATTTTTGTTTTCGAGGTGCTTGGGGTGGAGGGGGGGCGGATCCGGGGGCGGTTGCGGCCGACGGGCTTTGTGCCACGCTGTCTGGATCAGTTGGCGGCGCAGAACGTGCATCTTCCGCAGTCGTTGTTTGAGGGGAAGGCGGGGCTTTCGTTTTCGGGCTCGTTTGGCGATCTGCTGGTGCGGTTTGGCCGGCCGTCTTCGGAGCAGCGTTTCTACCGTGTGGAGTGGGCGCCTGTTGGAGGGGAGGGTCGTTCCTTGCTTGCGCAGGGGGAGCGGGAGGGGGAGCGGGTGTTTGGGCGCAAGGTACGGCGTGGGCCTGTGGATCCGTTGACGGCGCTGCGGTTTCGTTTGCAGGAGCGGG
>JBMFPK010000145.1:0-6614 GCA_049969155.1 Chloroflexia bacterium
AGCGACGACCCGGAACGGGAAGCTCCGGAACTGGACACGATCGTGCCGGATAGCCCCAGAAAGCCGTACGACATCCTGGAGGTCATCCGCGCAGTCGTGGACGACGGAGTCTTTTTCGAGGTCCACCGCTATTGGGCACCGAATATCGTGGTCGGCTTCGCCCGTCTGAACGGCTACCCGGTCGGCATCGTCGCCAACCAGCCCGCCCACCTGGGGGGCGTGCTGGACAACCTAGCCTCGATCAAAGGGGCGCGCTTTGTGCGCTTCTGCGATGCCTTCAACATCCCGCTCATCACCTTCGTCGATGTCCCCGGATACCAACCCGGGACCGACCAGGAGTGGGGCGGGATCATCCGCAACGGGGCGAAGCTGATCTTTGCCTACGCCGAGGCCACGGTGCCCAAGCTGACGGTGATCACGCGCAAGGCCTACGGCGGTGCCTACGTGGTGATGTCCTCGCTGAGCCTGCGCTCGGACTTTAACGTCGCCTGGCCCACGGCCGAGATCGCCGTCATGGGAGCAGAAGGTGCCGTCAAGATCGTCTTCCGCCGGGAACTGCAGGCCGCCGCCGACCCCGGGGCGCGCCTGAGCGAATTGGTCGCCGACTACGAGGCGCGCTTCTCCAACCCGTACCAGGCGGCGTCGCGCGGCTACGTGGAGGATGTCATCGAGCCGCGGCGCACCCGCCCGATGCTCATCCGTGCCCTGGAGATGTGCCAGACGAAGCGCCAGTCGCTCCCACCGAAAAAACATGGCAACATCCCGCTGTGACCGGGAAAGGAGGTAAGGAACATGCCGTACGATGTGATCATCCTGGGATCCGGGCCGGCCGGCCTTACCGCGGCGATCTATGCGGCCCGCGCCCGCCGTTCCACACTGGTCCTGGCCGGCAGCAGCCTCGGCGGCCAGGCGGCGATCACGGATATGGTCGAGAACTACCCCGGCTTTCCGGAGGGCATCCACGGCGCAGAGCTGACCCAGCGGATGCAGCAACAGGCAGAGCGGTTCGGCGCTCAAGTGGAGCTCGACGAGGCCACCGCGGTCGACCTTTCCCAGCACCCCTTCCGCGTCACCGCCTACGGGGGCGAGTACGAGGCGCGCGCATTGGTCATCGCCACCGGAGCTTCCCCGCGCAAGCTGGGCGTCCCTGGAGAAAAGGAGTTCACCGGGCGCGGCGTCTCGTACTGCGCCACCTGCGACGGGTTCTTCTTCCGGGGCAAGGAGGTGGCCGTCGTCGGGGGAGGCAACAGCGCGGTCGAGGAGGCGCTCTTCCTCACCCGCTTTGCCGACCGCGTCTACATCATCCACCGGCGCAACCGCCTGCGCGCGGACGCGATCGTCCAGGAACGCGCCTTGGCCAACGACAAGATCAAGATCGTCTGGGAGCATCAGGTCGCCGAGATCCTCGGCGAGCAGTCGGTAACGGGCGTGCGCATCTGCCATTGCCAGACGCACGAAGAGCGCGTCCTTCCGGTGGCCGGCGTCTTTGTCTACATCGGCATGGTGCCCAACACGCAGCTCTTCCAGGGCCAACTCGAGCTGAACGAATGGGGATACATCGTCACCGACGCGGCCCAACACACGAACGTCCCTGGAGTGTTCGCCGCCGGAGACGTGCAGGAACTGTATCTGCCGCAGATCGCCACCGCGGTCGGCAGCGGCGCAAGGGCGGCGATGGAGGCGGACCGCTTCCTCGCCGAACTGGAGCACCGGGCCTACCCTTCACGGCATCCGTGAAGCGATAGCCCACGGAGAAAAGCATGCCTCGGAGGCGTACGCGGGTCTCGCCGCTCTACCTGCTCCTGTTTCTGCTCGTTGCTCTCCTCCTGGGCCTCTACCAGGCCGGTTACCTGGAGTGGCTCGGCATTTCGTCGCGGCCGCCGGTCGTCCAGGCGCCGCCCGGTGCCTGGTACCAGGTCTACTTCACCGCCCCCGACACGGCCGACGCCGCCCCCCACACGGGGGGCATCGATGCCCGTGTGGCGGCCGATATCGAGGCCGCCCAAGAAAGTGTCGACATCGCCACCTTCGACCTGGACCTGCAGACGATCGCCCGCGCCCTATTGCAGGCCCACGAGCGGGGCGTGCGCGTGCGCCTCGTGATCGACGACGAGAACCTCTCCGACGAAACTGTCCTCCAGACCACGCGCGATCTCTCATCGGCCGGCATTCCCATCGTCTACGATCAGCGGCAGGCCTTCATGCACAACAAGTTCGTCGTGATCGACCGCCGCATCGTCTGGCTGGGCTCCTGGAACCTCACGGACAACGACACTTACCGCAACAACAACAACTTTCTCCGCCTCGAGCTTGCCCCTCTGGCGGAAAACTATACCCGGGAGTTCGAGGAGATGTTCCTCGACCACGCCTTCGGCCCCAAGTCGCCGGAGAACACCCCTTACCCGGTGCTCCTCTTGGACGACGGCACGCGCATCGAGACCTATTTCTCCCCCGAGGACAACCCACGCGCCGCCGTCCTGAGCGCCCTGGAGCGCGCCAAACAGGAGATCGTGTTCATGGCCTTTTCCTTCACCGACGAGGAGATCGCCCAGATCCTCATCCGGAAAGCGAAGGATGGCGTTGTGGTGCATGGCGTGCTGGAGGCGCGCAACACCGCCGCCGCGTCCAGCATCTACGATCTCCTGCGCGGGGCCGGGGTGGACGTGCGCCTGGACGGGAACCCACGGGTGATGCACCACAAGGTGTTCGTGATCGACGGCCGGATCACGATCACCGGTTCGTTCAACTTTACCCAGAGTGCCGCCCGGGAAAACGACGAGAACCTGGTGATCATCGAGAACGCCGACCTCGCCCGGGCGTACCAAGAGGAGTTCGAGCGGGTGTACGGGGCCGGCCACGTGGAGTGAGCGATGCCCAAAGAGGGTAGGAAAAACTTGCGTCAGCGACTGCGCAGTTTCTGGCACGAATGGCGAATGGTCGTGCTGCTCGGGGTGCTCATCGTCGGAGGAGCCGCATTCTACCGGTTCGTCCTGCAGCCGCGTCCGCGACGGCTCAGCGCCGCTGCCCCCTACGCGGTCTACTTCACCCAGGGAGACGCAGGGCAGCCGACGAGCCGCGGGATTCCGGCCGAGATCGCGCGGGACATCGCCGCCGCCCAGAAGCGCATCCTGCTGGCCGCACCGGGGCTCGATGTGGAGGAAATCGCCTCCGCGCTCCTGGATGCTCGGGCGCGCGGCGTCGAGGTGCGGATCCTGGAGGATCCCCTCCGGCAGGAAGATCCCCAGGTCGCGGCGACGGCGGCGCGCCTCGAGCAGGGAGGCATCCCGGTCGCGTGGCACCCCTCGCCTGGTGGGCTTGGGGAATCGTTCCTGGTGATCGACGACCGGTTGCTCTGGGCCGGTTCGGCGGAATTCTCCCGCGCGGGGCTTGCGCAGGATGCGGCCTACATCCTCCGGTGGCCGATTCCGGCGCTCGCGGAGGCGTTCGGGCGCGAGTTCGACGAGATGTTCGTCGAGCACGCCTTCGGGCGCTCCTCGCCCAAGGAAGCGCAGCGGGTGCACATCGCCCTGCCGGACCGGGGGAGCATCACCGTCTACTTTACCCCCGAAGACGACCCCCTGAGCGCCATCCTGCAGTCGATGGCCCGCGTGAACTCGCAGATCGCCTTCCTGACGGAGCGGTTCGACGATCCCCGCCTCGGCGAGCGGATGTCCGCCGAAGCGATGCGCGCACCGGTACAGCTGTGGGGGGTGTACGATCCTGGAGGAGGCATCGCTCCGCAAATCCTGGAGGCGCTCCGGAAAGGGCGGACAATGCTCGCTGCCTACCAGGGTGGTGGACGGCTCCAGGAAAACGTCCTCACCGTGGACGAACAGACGGTCTTTATCTTCTCCCAGCCGTTGGATGCCCAGGGCCTCGATACACGCGACGGCTTTGTCATCGCACTCCAGGATTGGGACCTGGGGCAGAGGTTCGGCCGGGAACTGGCACGCCTCTACCGGCAGACACAGGGCAGTCCTTAAGGAGGCGCTTCCCCAGGAGGGGAGATGCTCGGAGCCCATGCATCCAGGCAGCGCGTTTCGCCCACGGTGCGGCCGGCGCTGCTTTTCGAAACGGTTGGCGAGCGGGTACGCTGCCTGACCTGCGAGCGCCGCTGTCTGCTTTCCAGAGGCGCCCTTGGGTGGTGTCGCACGCGCCGCAACGACGACGGCACGCTGGTCACCCTCACCTACGGTGCCGTCTCCTCCCTATCCGCAAATCCGATCGAGAAGAAGCCGCTCTACCACTTCTACCCGGGCACGGTGGCGCTCACCGTGGGGAGCTGGGGCTGCAACCTGGACTGTCCGTGGTGTCAGAACTGGGAGATCAGCAAGGAGGTCCCTCCGGAGCTGCCGGAATACCTTTCGCCGGAGGCGTTCGTCGCCCTGGCACGCCGCCACTGCTGCGCGGGGACCTCCATCAGCTTCAACGAACCGACGCTTTCCCTCGAATGGTCGCTCGAGGTGTTCCGCCTGGCCCGCGCTGAGGGGCTGTACAACACCTTCGTCACCAACGGCTATATGACGGAACCGGCACTGGAGGCGCTGATCCGGGCCGGCCTGCATGCGGCCAACGTGGACCTCAAGGGGGACGCGGCCGCGGTGCAGAGGTATTGCGGGGCGGATGTGGAAGTCGTGTGGCGCAACTGCCGTCGGATGCGGGAGGCCGGCGTCTGGCTGGAGATCACCACACTCGTCATCCCGACGGTGAACGACGATCCCGGGACACTGCGCGGCATCGCGCGCCGCATCGCGCACGAACTTGGAGAGACGGTCCCTTGGCACCTCACCGCCTACTACCCGGCCTACCGCTTCCGCGCCGCTCCGACGCCTCTGCCCACCCTGGAACGCGGGTGGCAGATCGCGCACGAAGAAGGGCTGCGCTTCGTGTACCTGGGGAACGTCCCCGAGCACCCGGCAGCGCACACCGCCTGTCCCGGGTGCGGCGCGCCGCTCATCCTCCGGCGCGGGCTAGCCGTGCTCCAGAACCGGCTGAGGCGCGGGCGCTGCCCAGATTGCGGGGAACCGATCCCCGGCGTATGGGGTGAGGGAAACTAGCGGCTTCCCTCCGGAGGACTGAGGAAGCGTCTTCAGGCGACACACTTCGGGCGGCGAGTGACAGGAGCGCTCCCTCAGGTATGCGGCTCGGGGCGTGCAACTGTCGCGGCAGGGCAGCGCACGGTCAGGTGGTAGACCGTGCCTTCGCGCGCGCCGAAGCGGTACTTGTAGGTCTCGCCGCCGCGCATGAGGTCGAAACGGGCCTTGCCGCGGGCGATGGCATCCTGGATGCAGAGCGCCATCAGCACGATCCCCGGGCTCAGTTCCGGACGGAAGCGGGGATCGAAGCCGGAGTTGTAGACGAGGAGGTCCGGGCCGTAGTCGAAACACCAGAGGGAGGCAGCTGGCCGTTCGTCCAGCCAGAGGGTGTAGAGGGCAAGCCAGCCCAGCGGGAAGAGGGTGCGTGCGAGGTCCCGGAAGAAAGCAGCCATCGGCTCGCTCATAAAGGCCTCTTTCTCCGGGTGGCTTGCGCGGTGGAGGCGGATGAAGATGTCCACGGCCTCCTCGAGGCCGGCCGGGTGGCTCAGACGTTCCCAGCGCAGCATCGCCCCTTCCTGGGCGCGCCGCAGCTTGCGTCGGAGTTCGTGGCGCTGCTTCTTGTCGAGGGAATCCAGGTAGGCTTCCCAGTCGCCGGGGAGGGGGATATAGGGGGCCGGCTGCTCCGGCTTCGCCTCGACGCCGTCGGGGCAACACTCCCGGCACACCTGGCAGAGCAGGCCCTCGCGGGTCGGGGAATGCCCCGGCAGGGAATGGAGATCGAGGAGGTCCCAGGGGGGAGCCTCGGTGCACAGGTGGTACAGGAAGGCCCGATACACCTCCTCTTCCCGCCCGCGGGCGACGACGAAATCGAGGTAATCGGAGACGTCCACGCCGCCGATGAAGCGGAGCAGGCGTTGCCCATCTTCTGTGCAGGCGTACAGCGGCGCGATTCCCTGGAGCACGCCGTCCCCGTCCCGGGCGACGAGCACCGAGAGCCTCCCCTCGCCGAAGTGCTTCCACCAGATCCCCTGGAATTCGGGGGTGAGAAAGATCGTGTCGACCGGACTCCGCTGCAGGAGCGCCGTCCACTCGGAAGAGAGCTGTGAGAAAACGCTCGCCTCTTCGTACCGCTCCACCTGGAGGAAGGTCGTCGCGCTCACCGGGATCCTCCCTTCCGACCTACCGCCACAAGGTCGGGCGACTCGGCCGGATCGAACCGCTCCAGCTTCCAGCTGCCGTAGAAGGCGATCTCACGGAATCCGGTGGCCTCGAGGCTCGCCTTCAGTTCCGTGTGGGGCAGCGGGCGGTGATAGGTCGTGCAGACGCGCTGGTGCCAGCCGTCGGCGTCCCGCCAGAAGGTCGCTAGGTGAAAAGCGATGCGCTCGGGCGAAAGGTCGAGGAAACGAAAGAAGAGCCATTCGCGGTCCCCTTCGCGGTGGACGCTCAGGGGCAGGAAGCGCTCCCCACGGGAGAGCAGCCGCTCGTCGTTCCGGTTCTGGATGAGGAGCAGCCCTTGTGGCCGCAGGAGCCGGGCGAAATCGAGGAGTGCGGCCTGCACGGCTTCCGCGCTCAGGAGGT